>JAXDLD010000107.1:0-6498 GCA_034666805.1 Acidobacteriota bacterium | reverse complement strand
AGCCTTAAAGAGTTCTCCGCCAACTTGCTGCAGTGAGAGCGAGTCCGGTACATTAGGAGTAATATGTCGCCAAAGACCCGGTAACACCGAATGTGCTCGCTGCAAAATCGGCGGAGGCTGGAATGTGCCTATTACGCTCCCGGATCCAAAGGGAGAATCGACGACGTTTATCCGTGTTCCGTGCTCCTCTTCGCCATCAAATTGAATCATGAAATCGATGTAGTTCATGCCCTTGACTCGATAAAATTTTGCGTGAGCGGAGGCATTCTCTTCTGCGGCATTTAGGTATGATACCAGAGTCCCTGCATGTCCTCATCCAACCGCCCCAACGCCACCGCCCGTACCCGCTCCCCCAAGGGGAACGTATGCTCCCCCGCATGCACCACATCCACCCGGTCGAGCTTCAGATCCGCCAGAGCCGTCCGGATCGAAGCCGTTAACTTCGGCGCATCGGTGAGCTTGAACTCGAACCCGAGACGGCGGCGGCCTCGGACCACCAGCAGGTCCAACTCCGCTCCGGCATGGGTCGCCCAGAAGAAGGACTCCTCCGGCCGGGCGCCGAGCCGGACCAGCACCTCAGAGAGGGCGAAGCCCTCCCAGGAGGCACCGATCTTGGGGTGCCCGTCGAGATCCTCCCGGGTCTCCAGGTTGAGGAGCGTGTGGAGCAGGCCGCTGTCCGAGATGTAGACCTTGGGGGACTTGACCTGGCGCTTGCCCAGATTCTCGAACCAAGGCTGGAGCTGGCGTAGGACGAGGGCGGCCGTCAGGAGGTCGAGGTAGCGGCGCACCGTGGGCTCCGAGACCCCGAAGGAGCGGGCGAGCTCGGCGCCGTTCCACACCTGGCCGTGGTAGTGGGCCACCATGGTCCAGAAACGTCGCAACATCTCTGGTGGAATCGCGACTCCGAGCCCTGGCAGGTCGCGCTCCAGAAAGGTGCGCACGAAACCGCGCCGCCACTCGGCACTATCCACCTCCGCACTCGCCAGGAAGGAGCGCGGAAACCCGCCGCGCAACCAGAGCCGGTCCCGCGCCTCGACTCCAACCTCGTCCAAGGCAAAGCCGCCCAACTCGTGGTAGAAGATCCGGCCGGCGAGCGACTCGGAAGTCTGCCGCAGGAGATCCGGGGAGGCACTCCCCAGGACCAGGAAGCGGGCCGGCAGCTCCGGCCGGTCGGCCAGGACCCGCAGGACCGGATAGAGGTCTGGGCGTCGTTGGATCTCGTCGATCACCACGAGGCCCCGCAGATTCCGCAGAGCCAGCATCGGCTCGGCGAGCCGCGCGAGGTCGGCGGGATCCTCAAGATCGAAGAAGGTAGCAGGCTCCGGGCGGAGCGCCGCCAGCTCCCGGGCAAGAGTCGTCTTGCCAACCTGGCGTGCCCCCAGGATGCCGACGACGGGAAACCGCTCGAGGAGACCCCGCAGGGTATCCAAGTGACGGGGTCGCTCGATGGCAGGCACTAGCACCTCGAAATTCTAACACCCGTCGTTAGATTTTCAAGGTATACCACTCGCTTTCCCCGAGATCGTCTCCCGCGGTTGCGCCGGGTCTACTGCGGTTGGCGGGGCGGTTGTATGGGCCTGTTGGGGCGAGCGCCCTTCAAGCTCCGCCGCGAGCAGCTCGGCCACCCTCCTGTGGGCCTCGGGATTGAAGTGGCTGGAGTCGAAGTACCACTCGGGATGACGGTCCATGACCGGACCCGCATCGACGACGGCCACGCCGCGCTTGGCCGCCACGTCCAAGATGATCTCGCGGTACTCGCTATTGGTGAAGATCGGGTACCCGCCGGCAGTGGAAGAGAAGGTCCGCGGGCTCCTGGCGGCCGCGGCCGCTTCCCGTGGACGGCCGGTCGCGGCGTAGAGCCGGGAGAGGTGGAGCCGGGCCGCGTCCGAGAAGCTGTTGCCGAGGGCGACGGCGGCCCGGAGCTCCGGCTCGGCGAGGGTGAAGCGGCCGGCGCGCAGATCGCGAACCCCGCGCTCCAGGGCCGCCGTCTGGGCCCGATTGTCATTGAACAGGAGAAAGATCAGGGTGATGGGACGGGCGGCGCAGAAGCGGGCGACGGCGTCTAAATTGCGCCGCAGGTCCTCCGGTCCGACCCGCGCCACGACGCCGCCCAGGTCCAAGGGGCGCGGGAGGACACCGTCCGGTGGCCCAACGCTGCTCTCCTTGGGCTGGCCCCGCAGGAGGTCCACGAGCGCCAGGGAGTGCGCGAAGTGCAGCCAGGCGGCCCGCCGGGAAAGCCGGCGGAAGGCGCGTTCGCCGTCCGCCTCGTCGGGCCGCAGCACGTACCGGCGGTCGTTGTAGCCATAGGAGAAGACGACCACGTCCGGCCGCAGACGGGGGGTGTAGAGCTCCAGGGCCACCCGGCCCTGATACGAGGAGTAGCCCGGAACCCCGAGGTTGAACACCCGGGTGCCCGGGAGCCGCCGGCCGAGGACCTCGGCGAAGCTCTCCTCGGTTCGCACGCCGTTGCCGAAGGTGAGCGAGTCGCCGAGGAACAGGACCCGCCGCCGGGAGTCCGGGCGGGACACCGCGTCGACGGCCAGAAAACCGTTCTCGTCGAGGTCGCGGACCGCGCCGAAGGCCGGCCCGTGAAACCCCGGCCGCAGGCGCCAGCCGAGTTCCGGCGAATAGTCGAAGGAGTCGCCGGCCTCCGCCGCGGCCTTGGCGGCGCGTGCCGCCGGCCGCATCAGCCGGGCGGCCTGCTCCAGGCCGGCGAAGAGCAGGAAGGCGAAGAGCCAGCCGAACCCGATCCGGTGGCTGAGGGTGTAGCGTCTCGTCACGGAAAGCTCCTGGGATACTTCGAGCCAGGTCGAGACAGGCCTACGACCGGGGCGCGTGCTCCGATCTTAGATACGAACGGAGCGGAGGGAGCGTCCAGCGATCGCTGGCGATTTTCAAGGTAAACACGCGGAGCCCTCCCGCCAGCTGTAACGAACGGAGGGGGAACGCGAGGCACCTTCTGCTCTACAATCCGAAGCGTAGAGAAGGGAGGAAACGATGCTGACCGCCTTGTTGCTCGTAGCGTCCTTCGCCGTGGCACCCGCACCCGCCCAAGACCTGGGATTCGCAGGCTGGCTCGCTCACGAGGGAGGTTTGCCCAGGAGCTCGCCGGCTGTCACCTGCACCAGCTGTACGACGTGCGCCGCGATGCATCGGAGCTGCTGCTTCAGCAGCGCGTCCCAATGCACGTACTGCGTCCCGTTCGGCCTGAAGTGTACTTGATAGCGGTCTAGCGATCTCCCTTAAGGCCTCTCCGTCGGGCTCTTCTCCCCCGGCCCCGGCAACGCCGGCCGCCGGCCCCCGGCGGCCTCGGCTTCCAGGAGGTCCTCGACCGATTCGTAGCGGTAGAGGACGGTGGCGCCGTTCACGGCCAGGCCACCGGTGTCGGCGGTGGGGCCGTAGGTCGAGTAGAGGTCGCGGTTGAGCAGGCGGAGGCAGAGGGTGAGCTGGCCGCGATGGTGGGCGGTGTGGGCGATCCGCCGAGTGAGAACCCAGGCGCGGGTGCGGTGGACGTCGAAGAAGCGGGTCGTCTCCTCGAACCAGACCTCCGGCTTGCCCTGCAGCTCCGTGAGGCGGCGGGCCGAGGCCTCGGCATAGCGCCGCAGGAAAGCGAGCCGGGTCTCGTCCGGCGGCAGCGGCGGCTCCCCCAGATCGATCCCCAGCATGGTCCGCATCCAAGCGTCTTCTGAGAGACACTGGTGGACCATGTGCTCGTGCGGGCTCCGCGCCCGCGGCTCGGGGCGGAAGGGCAGGTCGGCGTCGGCGAACTGCGACCAGACGGAGAGCGTCTTCATGCGCTCGGTCTCGTAGGTGTCCAGCAGGAATTCGTAACGGCCCATGATGATCCCCTCAGGTCCTTGGTCTTAGCGGAGATTATCTCCCGGCAGCGACTTCTTTATAGATCTTTACAACTTTCTTTCAGGACTCGGGCGCAGCCGCCGGAAGATCCCGCCGACGATCTGCCGGGCCTCGGGGAGCCCAAGCGCGGCGCTCGCCGCGAAATAACCGAGCCCGTAGAGGCCCAGTACACAGATGCCGAGGAGGAGCGGATGCGCTTCGCCCCGCCCGCCGAGGAGGATCTTCCCTCCCCAGCCGAGGGCGGCGGCGGCGAGGGCCGCGGCCCACAGGCGGACGAGGAAGGCCGCCGGTAGTCGGACGGACCCGATCCGCCGGCCGAGGCCGCGGGAGAGGAGGAGAAACTCGACCCAGCCCGCCACCCCCGCCGAGGCGGTGAGGCCGGCCGCGCCCCATTTCGGATCGATCCCCAGGGCGCGCGGCAGAGGGAGGGCGCAGAGGTAGCCCAGGCCGGTCGTCAGGAGGACGCGGACGATGGCGTAGCGCAGCGGGGTCCGGGTGTCGTGGAGGGCATAGAAGGTGGACGAGTAGAGCCGCCCCAGGGTCGAGGCGAGGAGCCCCACGCTCGAGCCGGCGAGGATCGCCCAGACGTAGACCGCGGCGCGGTGGTCGAAGCGGCCGGTCTGGAAGATGAGGCCGGCGACGACATCCCCGAGGGCGAGGAAGGCCATGGCCGAGGGCACCACCAGGAAGGCGATGCGGCGCAGGCCGGAGCCCAGCCGTCCGCGCAAGTAGGCGGCGACCTCCTCCACCCCGCCCGTGGCGCGCGACATCTCGGGCAGCTCCGAGGCCGAGACCGCCATGCCGAAGAGGCTGACCGGCAGGGTATAGAGGGTCTGGGCATAGTTCAGGCTGGAGACCGCCCCACTCCCCAGGAAGCTCGCGATCATCTGGTCGATGTAGGCCGAGATCTGGACCACGCCGCGCGAGAGGACCACCGGCCCGAAGCTCCGGAAGACCTCCCGCACGTGGGCGGAGGCGATGTCCAAGGAGAGCCGGACGCCGCGCGCCAGGCGGAGGACCGTGGGGAGCTGCATGGCGATCTGCAGCGCCGATCCGATCACGGCGGCCCCGGCGACGATCGCGGCCAGCCGGTAGAGACCCCCGTGCCCGCCGCCATCGCGCCCGAACGCCAGCATGGCGGCGATCATGGCGGCGTTCCAGACCACCGGCGCCGCGTAGGAGAGGAAGAAGCGCCGGTGGCTGTTCAAGACCCCCAGGCACCAGGCGGAGAGGACGAGGAGGCCCACCCCGGGGAAGAGGATGCGGACGAGCCGGATGGTCCACTCGCGCTTCTCGCCCGCGAAGCCCGGCGCGATGACGTCGATCAGCCAGGGGGTGGCGAGGACGCCCAGGAGGACGAGAACGGCGGTCAGGAGGGAGAGGACGGCGGCGATCACCCCCGCCACCCGGTTGGCCTCCTTCTCCTCGCCACGCCCGAGGAGACCGGCGTAGACCGGGATGAAGGAGGCCGAGAGCACCCCCTCGCCGAACAGGTTCTGGAGGAAGTTGGGGATGCGGAGGGCGGCGGTGAAGGCGTCGGCCGCGTCGCTGTTGCCGAAATAGTGGGCGAAGACCCGTCCCCGCACGAGGCCGGCCAGGCGGGAGAGGAGGATCCCCGCCGCCACGAGCCCGGCGGCGCGCCGGGCCGGCCTGCCGGGGCCGCCGGGGACGCCGGGGGCGCTCATAGGAAAAGAAGGACGACCCCGGCGACGGCGAGGACCGCCCCGGCGATCCCCCCCAGGCCGACCCGCTCGCCGCGGAGGAGGACGACCGGAGGGATGATGAGGATGGGGGTGAGCGCCATCAGGCTCGCGGCGACCCCGGTGAGGGTGCGCTGGACGGCGATCAGCGACAGGGAGACGCCGAGGAAGGGGCCGAAGAAAGAGCCGACCGAGGTCGCGGCCATGGCCCGGCGGTCGCCGAAGGCCCGCCACACCCGCGGCCACCAGCCGAGGGCGGAGAGGATCACCACATAGCCGGCGGCGCCGGCCAGGACCCGCACCTGGGTAGCGGCGAAAGGGTCGTAGGAGCCCATGCCGAGCTTCGAGAAGACGAGACCGCTCGCCTGGCCCAAGGCGCCGCCCGCCCCCAGCGCCACCCCGATGTACGGGTGCCGGGGGTGGAGGTCGTCCGGAGGCGCGGCAGCCGAATCCGTGGCGACCCCATCCTCGACCGGAACGGCCGGGAGCGCCGGCCGGTGCCCCTCGAGGATGGCCCAGGAGACCCCGGCGACGGCCAGCCCCATGCCGAGGAGCGCCCGCCCGGAGAGGGTCTCGCCGAGGACGATCCAGCCGATGAGCGCGGTCATGGGCGGCGCCAGCGCCATCATGACGCTCGACAGGCGGGGCCCGAGATAGAGATAGGAGCGAAAGAGGCAGTAGTCGCCGAAGGTGAACCCCAAGAGCCCGGAGAGGCCGAGGAGCGCCCAGGCCCGGGGCGAAGCGTCGACCGGAAACGGCCGGCCGCGGAGGACGGAGCAGAGGGCGACCAGGAGGACGGTAGCGACACCCAGGCGCAGGATGTTGACCGTGAGCGCGCCGATCCGCCGGGTCGCCGAGTCGAAGGCGAGCGACGACGCCGCCCAGCAGCTGGCGGTGCCCAGGGCGGCGAGCTGACCGGGGTAGGGGATCGGCATGGCGG
>JAXDLD010000106.1:0-3710 GCA_034666805.1 Acidobacteriota bacterium | reverse complement strand
CGACTGGTTCTTCTACGGCGCCCTCTCGGACGTCGCCTACACGCTCACGGTGACGGACACCGTGAAGGGCACCCAGAAGACCTATCGCAACCCGCAGGGAAATCTGTGCGGCGGAGCGGACACGGCGACCTTCTGAGTGCGGGCGGCTTGCCCATAGCCTTTAGCCGAGGCCGGGAGGGCGTGTACACCCGCGCCGAAGAGATAGAATCACCACCGCCATGAGCAAGCCCATCCTGTCCACCTTGGTGTCCGTCCTCCTCGGCCTCCTCGCTGTCAGCTGCGCGAGCACCCCTCCTGCCGCGAAGCGGAACGATCGGATCCTCGACGCCCGCGCTGTGGCGCGCTCGGTCGTGCTCTGCAAGACGACCGAAGCCGAGTTACGCCAGAAGCTCGGCGAGCCGAGCCGGGACGGCATCTTCCATGAAGACCACATCATGAGCTGGCTCATCAGCACGGAGACGCTCAACCGCTACCTCGCCGTCCTCCTCGACGCGCGCGGCGTGGTCACCGACCTTTACTGGGATATCCCGACCGAGATCCCGTGGGTGCCGACGGATCAGTGCCGCGGCCGGTCAGGATGATCCTGCCATGGGTCGGTCCTGGCCGCGACCTGCAGCGGGAGTGAGGCGGAGAAACCACGTGAATTGCAATCAAAGTCACTCGAATTACAATTCGCGCCGCTCGAATTACAATTCTTCCCCAGGGGCCACTAACATACGGACTCGAATTGCAATTCGAGCCACCTGAATTGTCATTGAAGTCGTTCGAATTCAAATTCAAGCGGCTCGAATTTTAATTCGAGCCGCCCGAGTTGCAATTCAAGTCACCCGAATTTCAATTCGAGCCACTTGAATTGAAATTCGAACCGTTTCGGGGAGCGCGACAGAGCCCCGGATGTCATCCAGAGAGGACGGGTGAGGGCCCTACACCGTCACCGCCGCCACCACCGCAAGCGCCGTCTCAAGCGCCTGCCGGCCCTGCCGGCCGTCGACCCAGGGCACGTCCTCCCCCCGGCAGGCGGCTAAGAAAGCGGCGAGCTCCCGGGCCAGGGGCTCGGCGCGCTCGGTGGGCAGATCGTCGGGGACGATCCGCGGCCGCTCCTCGCCCGCCGCCGGCGCCTCCAGGCGGTAGCCGCGGATCTCCTGGGCCTGGTAGTCGAGCGAGTAATAGCGGCTGGGGAGGAAGGCGCGGAGCTTCCGCACTCTTTCGGCCGAGACCCGGGAGGCGGTCAGGTTGGCGACGCACCCCGACTCCAGGGCCACCCGGGCGTTGGCGATGTCGATCCGCGGCGAGAGCACCGGGATGCCGGTCGCCCGCACCTCGGCGACCGGGCTGGGGTCGAGGGCGTGGAGGATCTGGAGGTCGTGGATCATCAAGTCCAGGATGACGTCGACGTCCAGGCTCCGGGGCGAGAAGACCCCGAGCCGCTGCACCTCGACGAAGCGGGGCGGGGTCTTCAGGGACACGAGGGCCTGGACCGCCGGGTTGTAGAACTCGACGTGCCCCACCGCGAGGGTCCGCCCCCCACGGTCCGCCAGCTCGAGCAGCCGGTCGGCCTCCGCGAGCGAGGAGGCCATGGGCTTCTCGACAAGGACGTGGAGGCCGCGGGCGAGGAGCGCCCCGCCCACCTCGGCGTGCGCCACGGTCGGCACCGCCACCACCGCCGCCTCGGCCTCGGCGGCCAGGGCGTCGAGGCTGGCGAAGACCCGGGTCCCGGGTGCGTGCTCGGCCACCACCGCCTCGGCGGCTCCGGGCATGGCGTCGTAGACGCCGACCAGCTCGGCTCCGGGGAGCCCGGCGAGGATGCGGACGTGGTGCCGGCCGAGGGCGCCGGTGCCGACGACGGCGATCCGCACCGGGGGGGACGACGGGGTGAGCACGCTATTCGGAGGTCTCAGGAATCTCTCCCGACCCCGCCCGGCCGCCGCTCCGGCCCGGGGGCGACTTGTGCACCCCCCGGCGGGCGCTCTCGACGAAGCCGACCAGGTAGTCGACCTCGGGCCAGGCTCCCGGGGGGCCGACCTCGGAGCGGATGCGCTCCAGGGCCTGCGCCGTGTTGAGCTTGCTCCGCACGAGGAGCCGGAGAGCCCGATCGAGGCGGGCGATGGCGTCGGGCTCGAAGCCCTTGCGCTTCAGGCCGATGCTGTTCAAACCGAAGGAGGCCGCCTTCTGCCCCACGGTCTTGGCGAAGGGCAGGGCATCCATGACCACCACCGAGTAGGCGCCGACGTAGGCGTGGCGGCCGACCCGACAGAACTGGTGGATGGAGGAGAAGGCGGAGATGGTGGCATCGTCGTGCACCTCGACGTGCCCGGCTAAAGTCGCGTTGTTGGCGAAGATCGTCCGGCTCCCTACCTGGCAGTCATGGGCGATGTGGGCGTAGGCCATGAAGAGGTTGTCGCTGCCGATGCGGGTGACGCCGCCGCCCTTGGCGGTCCCCCGGTGCACGGTGTTGAACTCGCGGAACTGGTTGCGATCGCCGATCTCCAACCGCACCTCTTCGCCGCCGAACTTCAGGTCCTGGGGCTCGAAGCCGATAGCGGCCAAGGGGAAGATGCGGTTGTCCCGGCCCAGCCGGGTCGGCCCCTGGATCACCGCCCCGGGCCCGATCTCGGTGCCGTCGCCGACCTCGACCCCGGCCCCGACGTAGGCGTTCGCTCCCACCTTGACCCCCACCCCCAGCGTTGCACCGGGGTCGATCACCGCTCGCGGATCGATCTGCGTTTCCATGACCATGGGCGTCAACGGTCGACCATCGCGGAGGACATGACCGCCTCGGCCGCGAGCTGGCCGTCGACCAGGCAACGGCCGGAGATCTTGCAGTAGGAGGAGCGCAGGCGGAGCACCTCGACCTCGTAACGGAGCTGGTCGCCGGGCACCACCGGACGGCGGAACTTCGCCCCCTCGATCGAGGTGAAGAGGAGGAGCTTGCGCTCGAGGTCCGGCTGCTCGTGGAGGAGGAGGATGCCGCCGGCTTGGGCCATTCCCTCGACCAGGAGCACCCCGGGGTAGACCGGCCGGCCGGGGAAGTGACCCTGGAGGTGCGGCTCGTTGATGCTCACGTTCTTGATCGCCACGATCCGCTGGCGCGGCTCCATCTCCAGCACCCGGTCGACCAGCAGCAACGGATACCGGTGCGGCAGGATCGACATGATCCACTCGACGTCCCACTTCGCCTGGGCTTCGCTCGCCAAACCGCCCTCCCTCCTAAGTCGTGCCGCGCTCCAGCGCCGCCAGCCGCCGGTTGACCTCGGCCAGGCGCCTCTCCAGGCGGGAGCGCAAGACGACCTCCCGCCGCCACTTCCCCATCTCGATCGCCGGGATGCCGGCGACCGTCAACCCCGGCTCGACCGAGGAGAGGGCCGCCGACTTGGCCGCCACCTGCACCCGGTCACCCAAGGTCAGGTGCCCGCCGACCCCGGCCTGGCCGGCCAGAACCACCCCATCGCCCAGCTGGGTGCTGCCGGCGATGCCGGCCTGGCCGCAGAGAATGGAGGCGCGCCCGATGCGCACGTTGTGCCCCACCTGCACCAGGTTGTCGATCTTGGTCCCGGCGCCCACCCGCGTCTCGCCGAGCGTCGCCCGGTCGATCGTCGTGTTGGCGCCCACCTCGACCTCCGCCTCGACCACCACCCGGCCGACCTGCGGCACCTTGTGATGGGTACCGCGGTGCGTAGCGTAGCCGAAGCCGTCGCTCCCCAAAACCACGC
>JAXDLD010000105.1:0-11419 GCA_034666805.1 Acidobacteriota bacterium | reverse complement strand
CTCCTCTGTCTCTCTTGATAGACGTAGATCCGTCCGGCCGACCTTCGCGGCCGCCGGGCCGCATATCTTATCGTCACGATCCCGCGCAGGGCGATGCCAGGAGTCTCCCTACACCTTCCATCGCTCTCGATACACAATCCCGCACCAGGGAATCGTTATCCCTGCGCTGGGAATCGCTTGCCTGCTGCTGGCCTACACCTCCCAGCAACGGTATTGCGTATGCCATGCTGAGGGAGCGTAATCCTTGTCCTGGGAAGCGCTTCCCGAGCGCCGGCATACACCGGCCAGCAGCGGGCGTACACAATCCCACGCCTGGGAAGTTATTCCCCGTGCAAGGAACTGTATTCCCAGCACTAGGAGTACACATCCTTGTCTCCAAAGTGTGTATAGAAGTGCCCGGCAGGCTCGTCCCAGGCACGGGGGGTCTCTCCCGGCCTCCGGGCTAGAATGTACCGGACGGGAGACCCCTTGGACCACTGGATCTACCTCTTCCACTTCCTCTTCTACGCCGCCTTCCTGCCGCGTTTCTTCGCCCGGTCCGCCCGGACGCTGACCCGTGGAGAGGAGAAACCCGCCGCCGCCCGCTTCTCGCGCGGCCTCGTGTTCTTCCACATGCTCGGCCTAGGGGTCCTCTACTTCGGGGTCGGCCGCGCCGTCTTCGGCCGCCTGCAGCGGGCCCTCTTCCCGCCCCAGCGCCTGGCCGGAGCCGCCGTCATCGTCGCCGCCATCGCCCTGGTCGCCTGGACCCTCGCCGTCTTCCGCTCCTGGCGCCTGCGGGCGAGCCTCGAAGCCGGGCACGAGCTCTCGACGGACGGTCCGTTCGGCTTCGTCCGCCATCCCATCTACCTGGCCATGGACCTCCTCGCCCTGGGCACCCTGCTCTGGCTCCCTGACCCCCTCGTCGCCATCGGGACGGTCCTCGTGGCCCTGGGCGGCGACCTGCGGGCGCGGGCGGAGGAGACGGTGCTGCTGGCGGTCTTCGGCGATCGCTACCGGGAGTACCAGCGGCGGGTCAAACGCTTCATTCCGGGGGTGTACTGATGGAGGAGGGGGCGCGGCGGGGTCTCGACGGCTGGAGCTGGGCGATCTTCTTCGTCCGCTGGGTCCTCGGGCTCATCTTCTTCATGGCCGGCTGGTGGAAGACCTTCCAACTCGGGCCCGCCGGTCACGTCCGCGAGTTCTTCCTCCCCTTCGCGGACACCTGGATCCCCCTCTGGCTCCTGTGGACGGTCGGGGCGGTGATCCCGGTCGTCGAACTGGTGGCGGGGGCCATGATGTGCCTGGGGCTCAAGGTGCGCGCGGCGGGGATAGCGCTAGGCTTCATCCTAATCGTGGTCGCCTACGGCCACCTCTTGAAGGAGCCTCTCTTCGACACCACTCACCACATTTTCCCTCGGCTCGTCCTCCTGACTTTCGTGCTCGTGGCGCCCGCCGAGCGCGACCTGTTGAGCCTCGACGCGTGGTGGAGGCGGGTGCGCCGCCCTTAAGACTCGGGGCCGCCTACCGCCAGGGCCGCGTCATCAACCGCGGCGCCTGCATCACCCGGAAGACCGGCAGGAGCCCCACCCGCTCGTCGTAGTAGGGAGTGCGGCGATACCACCAGCGGCTCCTTGCCGCGGGGTCCTTGGCGAAGGTTTCGTCTTTGAGAGCCTCTTGCCACTCGGCCGCGGTTTTCGGCTCCTTGAGTTTCTCCTCCACGATCCCCTCCAGGACCTGGGGCGCGATGGACTCCTTCTGCTCGAAGAGGGTCGACAGAAGTCCCCAGGCGAGGAGCGAGTCCGGGGACTCGGGCTCCAGGAGCTCGGCGGCGAGCTCGAAGTCCGGCTGATCGGCGGGGACCCAGAGGGCGCCGGCGGGGACCTGCCGGCGCTCCTTCCGCCGGGCCACCTTCGCCTGCACCTGGGTGAGACCCTGGTAGGGGGTCTTGGCGAATTCGGGGGAGGAGAGCCGCATCGTCTCCACCTCGAGCTCGACCGGGCTCGCGAGCCGCTCGACTTTCAGCCCCTGGCCACGGAGGACGGCCTCGATCTGCGGCCAGCCGGGGAGGACCAGGTAGCCGCGCGGCCGGGGCAGCTTGGCCGTGGGCCGCGCGCGGTGGTACCAGGGGACCTCGATCTCGTGCACCTTGCCGCGCACGTAGGTCAAGAGCGGCTGGCCGGTGACGACCGAGGTCTTCCGCCCGGTCTCGTAGAGCGGCAGCCGGATGCGGTCGGCCTGCTCGCTCTCGGCCCAGGAGACCGCCACCTCCGAGGGGGCGGCGTCCGGCCGGCCGAGCGCCGCCGTGCGCGCCCCCGCCGCCTCGACCGCCTCGTGGAGCGCCCCGGGGTCCTTGCCGATCTCGGCGAGGAGAGACACCAGGAAGTCGCGGTTGGCGAGCACCCGCGCCTTGTAGGGCTTGTAGGAGTGGGTCTCGACGAGGATCGAGGGGATGTTGCGCAGGGGGAAGTAGGCGGTCGAGAAGCGCGGTCCGCCCACCCAGGAGCTGAACCCCTTCGCCGGATCGTCGCGGTCTTTCAAGTCGACATAGGGGCCCACCCGGTGGCCGGCCTTCTCGGTCGCGGCGAGGACCGCCGGCATGTGGGCGGCGAGCCAGTCGCCCACGGGAGCCGGCGCCTGGGGCGACTCGGCCCAGGAGTAGGTGAGCACCCAGTCGTGGTCGACCCCATCCGTCACATGGTCGTCGACGTGGAGGTCGGGGTGCCAGGCGTTGACGAGGGCGATCAAGGCGCGCGCCTCGGGGCTCTCTAGCTTCATGTGGTCGCGGTTCAAGTCGAGCCCGTTCGTGGTGGTGCGGAAGCCCATCCCGTCGACCGGGCCGTTCTGGTTCGGCCGGTTCCAGGGCGACACCCGCTCGTGGCCGTCGACGTTGTAGATCGGCAGGATGAGGATCGTCGCCGCTTCGAGGAGCTCGCGGCGCCGGCCGAGGGCCCAGTCGCGGAGCAGCATCAGGCAGGCGTCGTTGCCGTCGATCTCCCCGGCATGGATGCTGTTCTGGAGGAGGACGACCGGCTTCTTCTCTTTCTCCTCATCCCGATCCCGATCCCGATCCTTATCCTTGTTTTTACCCCGATCCCTCTCCCCGGCCTCGTCCCCCTCGGGCGAGAAGATCTTCTCCTTGGAGACGATGACGAGCGGCATCGCCCGGCCCTCGCCCGAGGTGCCGTAGAAGCGCAGGCTCATCTCGGGCAGGCGCTCCTGGAGCTTTTTCAAGAAGGCCAGGGTCTCGTCGTAGCTCGGGGTGGCGCGGAAGTCCGCGGCCTCGGCTGGGGTCCGCCACTCGGGCGGGATGGGCGGTGGGGCCGTCTCCTTGGGGGGGGCCGCGCCGGCGGCCGGGAGGGCGAGGAGCAGGGAGGTGAGAGCTCCCGAGAGGGAGAGAGAGGGCAGGCGCATCGGGATCTCCTCCTAGAGCAGGCGCCTGATCGTCGCCGAGGTGGGGGGTGGGGCCGGCCTCCCGCTCCAGGGGAAGGCCGGCTGAGGGGATGTGGGGCGGGGCGAGTGGCTCCCGGGGAGGGCCGGGACACCCGCGGAGGGGGAATGGCACCCCGTCGGTGCCTTGGGAAGGGTCGGCCGGCACCTTGACGGCGCCGCCTCCCTGGGAGTGGGAGAACGTGGATCTCCGCACTCCATAGATACTTACGTATAGGCTCGGGATTTCGTCACAGGCGCCGGCTCCAACGGGCACGCTCGGGGGTCTGCCGAGCGTGAGTGAGGTGGAATCGACAGACCGGGAGGCCCTAGCGGCCGCCTACCGCCCGGCGGGCACGCCGGAGCCGGCGCCTTGGATCTGGAGAGGAAACGTCTCGCAGTGAGGAGAGTTCCCAGCGATTGACAGGCAGGCGGGGCGGTGTAGGATGAGGGTGACAGCTGGGGGAGCCACGAGGCTGAGAGTCCGGACCTGCCCGGACGACCCTTACGACCTGATCTGGGTAATGCCAGCGAAGGGAAGCGCATGCCGGGCGGAACCGCCGCGAGCCGCACCTTCCACGCCGGTGCGGCTTTTCCGTTTTGGAGAGGAGAACGAAGTTGATCGACAGCGAAACGCTCGTACTTTCTGACAACTCCGCGGATCTCGGTTCTCGGGTGGCAGGCTCCGGGCAGGGCGCCTTGGAGCCCTTCCCCGCCTCGCGCAAGGTCTACGTCCCCGGCAGCCTGCCGGGGGTGCGGGTGCCGATGCGGGAGGTCCAGCTCTCCTTCACCCAGCCGGCCAACGGCGGCCCGGCGGTCCCTAATCCTCCGGTCACCCTCTACGACACTTCGGGTCCCTACACCGACCCCGATTCCAGCACCGAGATCGACCTCCGGGCCGGCCTCCCGCCGCTCCGGAGCGCCTGGATCGCTGGCCGCGGTGACGTTGCCGAGCTCCCCGCGCCGACCTCGGAGTACGGCCGGCAGCGGCTCGCCGACCCGCGCCTCGCCCATCTCCGCTTCGCCCACCTGCGGCGCCCGCTCCGCGCCCGCCCTGGGGCGAACGTCACCCAGATGCATTACGCGCGGCAGGGGATCGTCACCCCGGAGATGGAGTTCGTCGCCATCCGCGAGAACCAGGCGCGGGAGACCGCCCGCGAGCACGGGTTGAAGGTGGTCGGCGCCGCGCCGGTTTACGGCGGCGGGGTGGTGCAGCATCCGGGGCAGGCGTGGGGGGCGAAGATCCCCTCCCGGGTCACTCCCGAATTCGTGCGCGACGAGGTGGCACGGGGCCGCGCCATCCTGCCGGCCAACATCAACCATCCGGAGAGCGAGCCGATGGCGATCGGCCGCAACTTCCTGGTCAAGATCAACGCCAACCTGGGCAACTCCGCCGTCACCTCCTCGATCGAGGAGGAGGTGGAGAAGATGACCTGGGCCATCCGCTGGGGCGCCGACACGGTGATGGACCTGTCGACGGGGAAGAACATCCACGAGACCCGCGAGTGGATCCTCCGCAACTCGCCGGTGCCGATCGGCACGGTGCCGATCTACCAGGCGCTGGAGAAGGTGGGGGGGAGGCCCGAGGACCTCACCTGGGAGATCTATCGGGACACCCTGATCGAGCAGGCCGAGCAGGGGGTGGACTACTTCACGATCCACGCCGGGGTGCTCCTGCGCTACGTGCCCCTGACCGCCGGCCGGATGACCGGGATCGTCTCGCGGGGCGGCTCGATCCACGCCAAGTGGTGCCTGGCGCACCACCGGGAGAACTTCGTCTACGAGCACTTTCAGGAGATCTGCGAGATCATGCGGGCCTACGACGTCTCCTTCAGCCTGGGGGACGGCCTGCGCCCGGGCTCGATCGCCGACGCCAACGACGCCGCCCAGTTCGCCGAGCTCGACACCCTGGGCGAGCTCACGAAGGTCGCCTGGAGCCACGACGTGCAGGTGATGATCGAGGGGCCCGGGCACGTCCCCATGCACTTGATCCAGGTCAACATGGAAAAGCAGCTCGAGGTCTGCGACGAGGCCCCCTTCTACACCCTGGGGCCGCTCACCACCGACATCGCTCCCGGCTACGATCACATCACCTCGGCGATCGGCGCCGCCATGATCGGCTGGTACGGCTGCGCCATGCTCTGCTATGTCACCCCCAAGGAGCACCTGGGGCTCCCCGACAAGGACGACGTCAAGGACGGCGTCATCGCCTACAAGATCGCCGCCCACGCCGCCGACCTCGCCAAGGGTCACCCCGGCGCCCAGGCGCGGGACAATGCGCTGTCGAAGGCCCGCTTCGAGTTCCGCTGGGAGGACCAGTTCAACCTGGCGCTCGACCCCGACACGGCGCGCGCCTACCACGATGAGACCCTCCCCCAGGAGGGCGCCAAGGTCGCCCACTTCTGCTCCATGTGCGGTCCGCACTTCTGCTCGATGAAGATCACCGAGGAGGTGCGCGAGTACGCCGCCCAGCAGAAGGTGGCCGAGGAGGAGGCCCTGGAAGCGGGGATGCGGGAGAAGGCGGAGGAGTTCCGCCAGACCGGGGCGGGGATCTATAGGTAGAGGAAGCGGCGGCCTACGCCGCTGCCTCGAAGCGCAGCCTCGAGTTGTCCTGCGCGTGCCGGAGATAGCTGGTCACCTCTTCGACCAGCTGTACCGTCGCCCTCTCCTGCTCGGCAGCCTTCTGGAAGAAGACCAGCGCGACCAGGGCCTCGCGGTGGATCTCCCTGGAGATGAAGATGCCGTGCATCTCGGCGGCGAGCTCCCGGGTCTCCGCCGTCCGGCCCTGGCGCAGGTAGATCTTGGCCAGGTCGAGCGAGGCGAGAGCGGCGTCGTAGCCGATCCCCTCGGCCACGAACTCGGCACGGACCCGATGCAGCTTGGCCTCCGCGGTCTCCAACTGGCCGCGGCCGGATTCGAGCTGAGCTTCGGCCCAGAGGACGTTCAAGGCATCCGCCCGGGTGCCGTGCGCCAGGTACTTGTGGATCTCGGGGAGGAGAGCGCCCGCTTCGTCGTAGCGGCCGAGCTCGGTCAGGTCGACCAGGAGGTTGTTGAGCGCCACCAGGGCCAGGCGGGGCTCCTTCTGCGTATCGATCAAGTCGAGGGCCTGGAAAAAGAGGGAGACTCCCTTCTCCTGCTCGCCGGCATGGCCGAGGATCATGGCCTTGCTGATGAGCGCCCGGCCCAGCCGGTGATCCTCGTGAATGCGGCGGTAGATCGAGATGACCTGGTCGATCGTCGCCAGGGCGAAGTCGAAGCGGCGCTGAGAGCGCAGGAGGGAGGCCTTGAGGTCGAGGACCCGGGCCCGCTCCAAGGGATCGCCGCTCCCCTCCTCGAGGAGGGCCTCGGCTTTCTTGATGGCGGTCTCGGCAGCCCGGAAGTCCGCGAGGATTCGGCGGGTGTTGCCGATGTAGGCCCAGGCGCGCGCCCGGAGGTCGTTGGCGAGGACATGGCTGCGGCCTTCGAGGCCGATGCGGTCCGCGACGTCGAGAGCGAGGCGAGCGGTCTCCTCGGCCTGGGCGGGCTCCTCCCGGTTGAGGACGGAGCAGCGTTCGAGCAGCAGGTCGATCAGCGCCGCACTGTGGAAGCGAGCGTCCTCACGGACCATGCGCCGCTGTTCGGGGAAGGGGCGGCGCGAGAGCTCCGCGGCGAGCCCCGGAACGAGCTGTCGCTCTTCCTCGAGGGCCTCGATGCGCTCCAGGGCCTTCCGCTGGAGGCGCTCGAAAACCTGGTCGTAGTCGGAGGAGGGTTCTTCCTCCGGCCAACCCTTGCGGGCCAACCGTTCGAGGACGGCCGCACCCCCGTTGACCTCGCCGCGCAGCCGAGCGCGGCAGGGCCCGCAGGTGGATAGATGCCGCCCCGCCTCGATCATCCCCTCGGAATCCAGGTCCGATTCGGCAAAACGCTCCAGCGTGACCAGGTTCAGGTGTCTAGCGGACATCGGCTCTCCCTTCGGGTCGCCACAGCCAGTACCTATTATCGCACTATTTTGTGTAGAGGAAGCTGAGAAGACCAAAGGAGAACCATCGCATCACACGCATGTGAAGAATACCGAAATAGTTGGATAGCTGCCCGCCGCGCGGTGTGGGGACAGCCCTGCTCCTACCCGGCACTCTCATATCGCCCCTTGACTACCTACGGAGATCCCAAAGCACGAGGAACATGCCTAAAAGACCCAGTAGCGTATAAACCACAACGAGAATTTGATTATTGGCCGCTAGTTCAGTGATGAAACCTTGAATAAAGGCACCAAAGAGGGCACCACCAATTGCGACCCTTATCGTCGAGTTAGCGCCGTGCTTCGGCTGCAGCTTCTCGGCAGCTTCATCCACATGCTTCTTCAGTACCAGCCCAGAGTTATCGATCGTGGCACATAGCTTCGCCTCAAGGAGCATCGCTGCACCGAATTCCTGTACTCGCTCGGCGGCCAACTCCTGAGCGTCAGGCTGTACGGCAATATTGGTGATAGCAGCTCGATTTCTGGGCATAACCCTCTACGCCTTTCTTGTCGATGGAAGATAGGCGCCGGCCTCCACCAGGCCGGCGCCCCTGTACTCCGCCTAATGAATGCTGCCGTTGGGATCGATCCTGGAGCCATCAGCCCCCCAGATGTGGCTGAGCGCGCTCCAGAGCCTCTCCAGCAAACCCTGGTGCCCGGATGTCGTGATGCCGGAGCTGTCGCCGAGCCCGGGACGGGCGGCTCGGGCCTCGGAGGCCAGCGGTAGGAGCGACAGGACGGCGAGGAGCAGAGACGCGGAGAGGACACGACGCAGCGGGGAAGTGGACATGACAGGTCTCCTTTGGAGGCGGGATAGGTACGGCCAGACAGGGCACGGCCGCGGCCACCTCTAAGAGATGAGTGTGCCACCAGGTGAACGCGGAGTCATCGGCTCAACGTATTTCAGGCGGCATCAACCAGAAGTTTCTCGTTTTTTGATAGATCGCAAAGACTTTTTTGGTAGAGCCATAGGCGGCAGCCGGCATGGCGAGCCCGCACCTGTGCTACCCTTCCCACCTTCCCGAGAAACGCGAGGTTGGCTTGAGCTTTAAAGATCTTCTCCCCGGGCCGCTGCCCGAAGACTTCCTGTGGGCGAGCGGCATTGAGGACACCTTCGTGCCGCAGACCCGCCCCGGCCACCGGGCCCTGGACGAGTACCGGCTGATCGGGCACTACGAGCACTGGCGCGAAGACCTCGACCTCGCCCGCGACCTCGGCCTCCGGGCCCTGCGTTGGGGGGTCCCTTGGTACCGCGTCGAGCCCCTTCCGGGGGAGTTCGACTGGAGCTTCACCGACGAGGTGATCCCGTACATGACCGAGGAGCTGGGGATCACCCCCATCCTCGACCTTATGCACTACGGCTGCCCCTTCTGGCTGCGCCGGGAGTTCGCGAGCGCCGACTACCCGCGCGCGGTGGCCGCCTACGCCGCCGCCTTCGCCCGCCGCTACCGCGGCCGGGTGCGCTGGTACACGCCGCTCAACGAGCCGATCGTCAACGCGCTTTTCTGCGGCGCCCGCGGCCTCTGGCCGCCGTACATGAAGGGGGACTCCGGCTATCTCCGCATCCTCCTGCAGCTCGTCCGCGGCATCCAGCGCACGGTCCCGGCCTTGAAGGAGGTCGATCCCGACGCGGTCATGGTGCACGTCGAGGCCACGGGCCTCTCGCGGGCGGCGCGGGCGGATCTGGAGGCGCTGGCAATCGAGGACCAGCGGCGCGGCTTCCTTGCCTACGACCTCCTGACCGGCCGGGTGACGCCCGACCATCCGCTCTTCCCCTGGCTGGTAAGAAACGGCGCCGGCCCCGACGACCTGGCCGCCATCGCCCGTGACCGGATCACCCTGGATGTCCTGGGGATGAACTTCTATCCCCAGTGGTCGACCCAGCAGATCAGCGTCAACCGGCATGGCCGGGTCGCCTACAAGCCCACGGAGCAGGACGGCGCCGGTTTCGTCACCCTGATCGAGGACTACTACCGGCGCTACGAGGCGCCCATCCTCATCACCGAGACCAGCGCCAAGGGGCCGCTCCCGGTGCGCTCGCGCTGGCTCGACGCCTCGGTCGCCGCCATCAAGCGCCTCCGCCAAGAGGGGGTGCCGGTCCTCGGCTACACCTGGTTCCCACTCTTCACCATGATCGACTGGAAGTACCGGCTGGGGAAGCGGCCGCTCTCGAGCTACCACCTGGAGCTCGGGCTCTACAAGCTCTCCAATTCCGCCAACCCCGCCGGCAATGGCCAACGCTGGCGGCCGACGCCGCTCGTCGAGCAGTGGCGGAGCTTCGTCGCCGACCCGGCGGCGGCGATCGGGACGCTCCGGGGGAGCTTCGAAGGCGCCTGATGGCGACCTACGAGAACCCGGTCTACCGGCGGTCGTTCCCCGACCCCTTCGTCCTTGAGCACCGGGGCGAGTACTGGGCGTACGGCACGGGAAGCTGGCCGGACGGTCGCCGCTTCGGCATCCTCCACTCGCGAGATCTCGTCGCCTGGCGCCCCCTGGCTGGAGCCCTGGCCCCCCTCCGTCCGGAAAATGATTGGCCCTGCTACTGGGCCCCGGAGGTGGCCTACCAGTCGGGCCGGTTCTACCTCTATTACAGCGTCGGCGACGAGGAGCGGATGGAGATCCGGGTGGCGGTGGCCGAGAGCCCGGAGGGACCGTTTGCCGACAGCGGCCGGCGGCTGACCACCGAACCCTTCGCCATCGACGCCCACCCCTTCACGGCGGCGGACGGCTCGCGCTGGCTCTTCTACGCCACCGACTTCCTCACCTACACCCACATCGGCACCGGCACCGTGGCCGACCGCCTGCTCGACCCCTGGACCCTCGCCGGGGCGCCCCGTCCGATCACCCGGGCGGCCTACGACTGGCAGGTCTACCACCCGAACCGGCCGGAGAAGGGGGGCGTGCGCTGGCACACCGTGGAGGGGCCGTTCGTCCTGGAGCGGAAGGGGCTCTACTACGAGATGTACAGCGGCGGGAACTGGCAGAACCCGACCTATGGGGTGAGCTACGCGGTCTCCGACAGCCTGGAGGCGCCGGGGGAGTGGGCGCAGGCGGCGGACGGTGAGCGGGTCCTCCCGGTCCTCCGTACCCTCCCCGGCCGGGTGATCGGGCCGGGGCACAACTCGGTCGTGCGCGGGCCAGACCACCGGCAGCTCTGGTGCGTCTACCACCGCTGGGATGTCGAACGAGAGGAACGGGTGATGGCGATCGATCCGCTCGACTGGGCCGGCGACCGGCTGCTCGTCCTCGGCCCTTCGACCGGCCCGCGGCCGGCCCCGCGGCCGCCCGCCGTCGCCGATCTCTTCGACATCGAGTATGAGGAGGGGCTCGGGCCCGGCTGGCAGGTGCAGGGCCGGCTTCGGGTGAAAAGCAGAGAGGCGCTGGCGGAGCCGGCGGCAGGGGAGAGGGCGGTCGCGCGCCGGACGGCGGGGGCGTCTGCCTTTCTCGCCGTGGTGAGCGCCCGGCTCCTGGAGGAGAAGGGCGTCTGTGGGATCGGGCTCCACGGGAGGGGCCTAGAGCTCCTCCTCACAGCCGAGGGGCGGGCGGTTCTCGTTCTCATGCGACAGGACGGGGAGGAGCGGCTCGACCTCCGGAGCGGCCTCTCGCCGGGAGCGTTCCACCGGATGGCGATGGAGGTCGACGGCGCCCGGGCTCGGCTGTCGCTCGACGATCTGCCTCTATGGACGGGGAGGATCGCGCCCTCCCCGAACATACCCCCGAACACCCCCGAGGTCGCCCTGGTCGCCACCGGAGGCCCTGCCGCCTTCTCGGGTTTTTCCCTCACCCTCGGCTGGGAGGACCTCTTCTATCCGGAGACCGGCGACCCGGCCGAGCTGGGCTGGGAGGTTCTCTCCGGCATCTGGCGCTCGACCGGCCGCGAGCTGACGGGGGCGGCGGTCCTGGAAGAAGGGGCACCCGCGGAGATCGCCAAGGGTCCGCTCTTCGCCGACTACGAGCTGGTGATCAACCTGCGGCTCCTCCCCGGGGCGGACCCCGATGGCGGCTGGGGCCTCTACC
>JAXDLD010000104.1:0-3216 GCA_034666805.1 Acidobacteriota bacterium | reverse complement strand
GGAGCGCGGCGGCGCCGAGCGATTCCCCGATTGCGAACCCGATGAAACAGGGGCCGGCGTAGTCGCCCGGGATGAACAACAGAATGAGCAGCATGATCAGCAACTCGACGCTGATCAGCAGCATGCCGATGCTCATGCCCGCGCTCAGCGGAATGGCATAAATCGGAAACGGCTGGCCGCGCAGCCCGGCGAACGCCGCGCGCGAGTTGGCGAAGGTGTTGACCCGGATGCCGAACCAGGCGACCCCGTAGCTGCCGCCGATGCCGATGAGGCTGAAGAGGAGGATGATGACCACCTTGATCGGCTCGAAGTGCCGCAGCCAGCCGAAGTAGACGACCATCACCGCGCCGATGAAGGCCTCCAGGATGAGGATGAACTTGCCCTGGGTGATGAGGTAGGTCTTGCAGGTCTCGAAGATCAGCTCCGAGATCTCGCGCATCGACTTGTGGACCGGGAGGTTCTTGAGCTGCACGTAGGTGACGAGGCCGAAGAGCATCCCGAGGACGCAGACGAGAATACCGCCCAGGAGCAGGTTGTGGCCGGAGACCCCGAGGAATTTGACGGAGCCGAGGTCGGGGAGCAGGAGATCGGCTTCGCTCGCCGAGGCGGGAGCGGCGGCGAAGAACAGGGCGGCGAGCGCGGCCAGCCCCGGCAGCAGTCGCCGGATGAGGGTTGAACCCCTCCGGTCAGCGCATGGTTGTGCGGACATGGTTCCTCCAGATCGGACGAATGGATGGCATTCGCGGCAATAGACCTATCCGAAGCGGGCACGCGTCCCGTTCCGGGTCGTTTTTGGGCGATCTCGCCGGCTCCCTCGGGTGTGCCGGCCATGAGCAACGGAATCGGCGTCCAGGACGGCCGCCAGCGCCGCGCACCTTATCACAAACGGGCTCCCGCCCGAGAGGGGGGGCCGCAGCCCTAGAACGCCGCGGTGTCCGCCAGGCCGCAGAGGTTGCCCTGGCGGTTGTGGTAGCTCTTCTGGGTGCCGGTCGCCAGATCCTGGACGGTCAAGGTGTAGTCGACGTTCGACAGGGCGCCGTAGAAGGACCAGTACTTGCCGTTCAAGGCGCGGCCGTCGAGGAGCTTGACCACCAACTCCGTGTTGGCGGGGCTGAAGAACCAGAAGGTGCCGGACTGGTCGGTGCCGGGCACCGCCTGGCCCACCCCGCTCGTGCCGTCGTTCGGGTTGCGGAAGGTGACGCTCGCCCGGAAGCGGCCGGAGAGCAGGCAGAGGCTCTTGGCGTCCGCCACGCAGGGGCCGGCGGCAAGCGGGGTGAACGGGTCGGTCGCGGTGTCGGGCACGGTCACCGTTACCGGATCGATCGCCGGGGCGGTCTTCCTGGTCGCCGAGGGGAAGACCTTGGTGTCGGCGCCGCCGCAGACATTGCCGTCCGGGTTGTGGTACTGCCGGGTGGTACCGGTCGCAGTGTCGGTGACGTCGATCCAGTACTCGACGTCGGAGAGGGCGCCGTAGAAGGACCAGTACTGGCCGTTGACCGGACCGCCGTCGAGCATCTTGACCACGAGCTCGGTGTTCGCCGGGTCGAAGAACCAGAAGAAGCCGGTCTCGTCGGTCGCCGGGATAGCGCGGCCGAAGCCGGCCCGGTTCGAGTGGTCGCGCCAGGAGACCTCGACCCGGAAACGGCCGCGGAGCAGCGCCAGGTCGCGGACGGCGGGGGCCGGGGCGGGATCGACGGTCACCCCCTTGGAGAGGATGGCGCCGAAGAAACGCACCCCTTCTCGCACCATCTGCCAGTTGGTCGGGTAGACGCCGGGGGTCGACGGCGCGGTCATCCGGAAGGAGAAGGTCTTCTGCTGGCCGGGGGCCACGCTGTCGCCGGCCGCCAGGAGCTGGCGCACCCCGGCGAAGGGGTCCTTGTCGCCCACCGCGCCGAGCTTGTAGCCGGCCGCCGCGGTCCAGGTGGTGGGGCCGGCGTTCTGGAAGGTGACCTGGGCGACGATGCTCTGCCCGGCTTCCATGCGGTCGGGGAGGTTCTGGGCGACGAGCCGCGCGTCGTCAACCGCGGGCGAGTTGCGGGCGATGAAGTCGCGGTAGGCGCTGTAGGCCGGTTTGCCGCTGCCGTCCGGGTGGAGGATGCCCCAGCGGGGGACCGTCGTGTCGGCCGAGTCCTTGACCTCGTAGAAGAAGATCTTGTTCACCCAGTCGCGGTGCGGCAGGCCGGTCAGCCAGTCGGTCAGGAGCCCGCTCAGGTAGGCGGCCTGGGCGTTCTCGCCGACCAGGGCGCTGTCCCAGCCGCTCTCGGTCAGCCAGAAGGGCTTGCCGAACCAGCCGGCCGCGACCAGCACCTCGCGGACCGACGGCGGCGCCACGCTCCACAGGTTCGGCCGGTCGCCGAAGAGGGTCGAGTCCTCGAGCTTCTTGGTGACCCCCTTGTTGCCGGTGGTGGCGTAGACGTGGTGGGCGACGAAGTCGATCCGGTCGCCCGCCTGCTGGATCGACTGCTGCAGCCAGGTGAACCAGTCGGCGGACTGGAGGTGCGCCAGGTCCGGCCCGCCCACCTGGGCCTGCGGGTTGCCGGCGTGGATGGCGTCGGCGCCGCCTTTGAGGATGACGTCGATGTACTGCTGCATCGAGCCGGCCCAGAAATGGGTCAGGTTGGGCTCGTTCCACATCCCCCAGTAGCGGATGCTGCCCTGGAAGTGGCGCGCCGCCCGGAAGCAGACGTCCGCCCAGTCGGCGGGGTTGTCCGGAACGCCGAAGAACTCCGGGCCGTGGGTGGCCCAGGCCGGGGTGTAGGCGAGGGTGGCGTAGATCTCGATCCCGCGCGCCCGGGCGGCGGCGGCGATGGCATCGTACGCCGACCAGTCGAACACTCCCCGCTGGGGCTCGACGTAGGCCCAGATGAAGTCGATCCGCACCCAGCCCAGGCCCGCCGCCTGGGCGCGGTCGAGCAGGAGCTGGAGCTCGTCCCCCTGCGGGGAGTGGATGTTGACGCCATAGGGGGAGGACTCGGCGGCAGCGGCCGGCAGAGCGCCCGCCAGGAGGGCGAGGAGGAGAAAGCAGAGGATAAAACGCGCGTGGTGTGACATCGTAGCGGCCGGAAACCCCAATGTACCACGGCACTATGGGTTTGTCATAGCTTTGCAGCTATAATCGCTTCACCTCTAAGGGGAGCAGGGATGACCGAACCGCGCGAGATCACGGAGCGCTACCGGCTGGAGAAGATCCTCAAGTCGAGCCGCTCGGGGAACGTC
>JAXDLD010000103.1:0-16863 GCA_034666805.1 Acidobacteriota bacterium | reverse complement strand
CGGGATCGGCGCGGCGGAGCTGCCCGAGGGCGGCCAGGTGGCGGGCCAGGTGGACGGCGAGGCGGTGCTCCTCGTCCGGCGGGGCGGCAGGGACTTCGCCATCGGCGCCACCTGCACCCACTATGGCGGCCCCCTGGCGGAGGGGCTGGTGGTCGGCGACACCGTCCGCTGCCCGTGGCACCACGCCTGCTTCAGCCTGGAGACCGGGGAGGCCCTGCGCGCGCCGGCCTTGAACCCGGTCGCCTGCTACCGCGTCGAGCGCCAGGGGGACCGGATCTTCGTCCGCGAGAAGCTCCCCGCCCCTGCCCCGACCCCGCCGGCGCGGCCCGAGGCGGCGGGGCCCTCGTCGGTCGTCATCGTCGGCGCCGGGGCGGCGGGCAACGCGGCGGCCGAGCGGCTGCGGCACCTGGGCTACGGCGGGCCCATCACTTTGATCGGCCGCGACCGCTCGCTCCCCTACGACCGCCCCAATATCTCCAAGGACTATCTCGCCGGCACCGCCCCCGAAGAGTGGATCCCCCTCCACCCGAAGGAGTTCTACGCCGAACAGCGGATCGAGCTGCGCCTCGGCACCCGGGTGACGGCGATCGACACCCAGGGCCGGACCGTCACCCTGGAGGATGGCGGGAGCCTCCCCTGGGGCGCGCTCCTCCTGGCGACCGGAGCGAGTCCGGTCCGCCTCGACCTCCCCGGCGCCGACCGGCCGCACGTCCACTACCTGAGCACCCTCGCCGACAGCCGCTCGATCATCGCGGAGATGTCGGCGACCGGGGAGGGCCGGCGGGCGGTGGTCCTCGGGGCGAGCTTCATCGGCCTCGAGGTCGCGGCCGCGCTCCGCGCCCGGAAGGTCGCGGTCACCATCGTCGCTCCCGACGAGGGGCCGCTCCTGAAGATCCTGGGGCCGGACCTGAGCGGCTTCATCCGTTCCCTCCACGAAGAGCACGGTGTCACTTTCAAGCTCCAGACGAAGGCGACCGCCATCGGCGAGCGCGAGGTGACGCTCGACAGCGGCGAGACCCTCCCGGCCGACCTCGTGGTGGCGGGGATCGGCGTCCGGCCCAACCTCGACCTCGCCCGGGCGGCCGGCCTTCGCATCGAGGAGGGGGTGATGGTCGACGAGTATCTGGAGACGAGCGTCCCGGGGATCTTCGCCGTCGGCGACATCGCCCGCTGGCCGGACGTCTACCTGGGCGAGCCGGTGCGGGTCGAGCACTGGGAGGTGGCCGAGCGCCACGGGCAGACCGCCGCCGCCAACCTCCTCGGCCGCCGCCAGCGCTTCACCGACGTCCCCTTCTTCTGGAGCCAGCACTACGACGTGCAGATCTCCTACGTCGGCCCCGGCAAGGTCTGGGAGGAGGCCCGGCTCTCAGGCTCGCTCGAAAAGCGCGACGCCACGGTCACCTACCGCAGGAAGGGGAAGATCGTGGCGGTGGCGACGATCTTCCGCGATCGCCAGAGCCTGGAGGCCGAGCTGGCCATGGAGCGCGGGGACATGGGGAGGCTGGAGGAGGTGGTGAGGGGGTAGCCGAGTGGTCGACGGAACTGACCGTTAGGCTTCGTCCGTTTCAGGGAATCTATTGAGCCAGGATTCAGGACGCCGATGCTGAGAGACAACGACATAGATGTTGATCTGCGCGTCTTCGACTGCGTAGATGAGGTTGTACTTGAACCGCAGGATATTTTTACAGCGGAGATTGCCCCGCACCACCGGCGCGATCTCCGGAAACTGCTGGAGAAGCCTGATGGCCTCTTCAAGACTAAGCCGGAACTGTTTGCCCAGACCTGGTGACCGCCGGTCGAAGTAATGTGCCGCCTCGCGGATGTCGCATTCCGCCAGAGGGTGGATGGTATACGGTATCAACCGAACGCCTTGGAGAGGCGGTCCATAACCTCTTCTCCAGGCAGCATTTGCACCTTGCCGCTTCGTACGTCTGCCTGCCGCTGTTCGGCCTCATCAAGGGCCAAGCGGAGCACTTCCTGCTCGGACGGTTGATCGAGGCTCTCGAGAAGCGCCTGCGCGAGCGCCGCTCGGGAGTCGATGTCGAGGCCAAGTGCTTGTGCGCGCAACTCTTCGAGGGTCACTTTTCCACCTCCTGTGGAGATTCTACTATCAGGCGACGACGGATTCGAATGGATATGCATGCTTCCTCAACCGTCCGGGCGCTACGGTTCGGGCTCCACCGGCCTGCGCAGGTCCACCACCAGGGCGAGCGCGGGCTTGAGGAAAAGCCGGGCGATGGGGAAGCGGGCGAGCGAGACCAGCCGGCTGACCAGCGGCACCGACTTGTCGATCAGGCGGTAGGTGCGAGCGCACCCGGCCGAGGCGTCGTGGATCCAGAAGAGGACGATCCCCATCTCGTAGAGCCAGAGCAGGTAGGGCAGCTCCGAGCGCACGTCCTTCGGGAGCTTGAGCCCGGCGCCGGAGACGACCTCTTCGAAAAGGTCGATCCCCTGGCGGCGGGTGGGCTCCGAGTCGGGGCTGAAGGGGTTCAAGGGGCTCGCCGGATCGGCCGCGGTTTTAAACAGGATCGCCGAGAAGCGGTGGTATGGCATGGCGGTCTCGATCTTCGTCTTGAGGACGATTTTGAGGCGCGCCGGAAAGCCGCGCTGGCGGGCGAGGAGGGGGGCGCAGACGGCGAGGTGCTCGTCGTGGAGCCGGCCGTAGAAGGCCTGGATCAGGTGCTCCTTCGAGCGGAAGTAGTAGTAGGCGTTGCCCACCGCCACCCCCGCCGCCTGCGCGATGGCGCGCATGGTGGTCTGCTCGTAGCCCTTCTCGCGGAAGAGGTCCAGGGCGGTCTCCAGGATCTGCTCCCGGGTCTGCTCCCCCTTCCGTGTCTTCGCTGGCGCCGCTTCTGTTACCTCTTCCATCAGCCCAAATGTACCCTGGGAACGACCCCGAAGCGAAGGCGGTGGCGCGAGAACCAGGCCACGAACCGCCGCGCCGTGGCGAGCCGCGACGGTCTGCCGAGCTCCAAGGAGAGGCCGCGGTACTCGCGGAGCGCCCAGAGGCAGATCACCCAGGCCTTGGCCCCGAGGTAGACCTGGCCGCCGTCCCCCACCACCGTCAACTCCTCCAGGGTGGCGGCGGGGTTGAGGTCCGGGAAGCGCCGGTGCGCCTCGGCGGAACCGGCGATCACGAAGTCCATGGGCACGTACTTCGCCTGCCGGTCGAGCCAGCCGCGGGCCCGGGTGCAGAGGCTGCATCGGGCATCGTAGAGGACCACGAGCCGCCGCGGGACGCGCACGGTCACCCCCGCGCCCCCATCGCCAGGCAGGAGTCCGGCTCGATGGGCGGCAGGGCCCGGCCGAGGTTCGCCCGCCGCCGCACCCGGCTGAAGACGAAGAGGTTCGCGAAGTGCATCAGGCCGAGGACGAGGAGGACGCCGCCCACCTTCCCCGACAGCGCCTCGATCGCGCGCCGCAGGTCGGGCAGGTCGCGGCCGAGGGTGAGGGCGAAGGCCACGTAGCCCAGGTTGATGAGGTAGAAGCCGACGACCAGGAGATGGTTGGTCGAGTCGGCGAGCGCCTCGTTGCCGGCGAAGACATCGACTAAGAAGACGCGCCCGTTCTTGAACAGGGTCCGCCCCACCCAGACTGTCAGGGCGATGCTGATGACCAGGTAGGCGAGGTAGGTCGCGACGGTGAAGGTCATACTCTCTCCTTTCTATTTTGAACACGTTCAACAAGGAGAGCATAGGCCCGCATCCGGGGTGTGTCAAGAGAAATTTTGAACGAGTTCAACTCAAGCGGAGGCCCAGCCGTCCGCGACGAGCGAGCGGACGATCGTGGCGCCGCGGTGCCCCCAGAGGGGGTGGAGCTCGCGCGAGCGCTCCTCCGCCCGGCGGAGCGCCACCCGGGCGGGGGGCTCGCCCGTCTCCCGCGCCTCCGCGAGGACGGCGAGTGACAGGTTGTAGATGCTGTTCTCCCAGGCGTCGCCCAGGTGGGCCTCGATCTTCGGGTCGTCGGCCAGGGAGCCGTACTGCTCGTCGGCGCAGTGGACGATCCCCATCCGGTTGACGAGGAAGTCGGGCATGTAGAGGATGCCCCGTTCGGCCAGGAGGAGGTCGTCCCGCTCGGGGTCCAGGAGCTGGTTGTTGGCCGCCCCGCAGACGATCGGGGCCTGGATCGTGGGGATGGTCGCGGGCGACAGCACCCCGCCCGTGGCGCAGGGGGCGACGACGTCGGCCGGCTCGGCGAGGATCGAGTGGTCGCCGCGCCCGGTGACCCGCACCTCCAGGCTGAATCCGTTGCCGGCGGGGAAACGATCGCGGAGCGACTCGCAGCGCCCCGGATCGACGTCCGAGCCCACCACCCGCGCCACCCCGCGCTCGCGGAGGAACCCGACGAGCGGCTCGCCCACGTGCCCCAGCCCCTGGACCGCCACGGTCTTGCCGGCGAGGCCGCCACGCCCGAGATGCGCGAGGGCCGCCTCCATGCCGCGCACGACCCCGCGGGCGGTGGGAGTCGAGGGGTTGCCGCTGCCGCCGAGGGCCGGCGGGATGCAGGTGGTGAAGCGGGTCTGGGAGAAGACGGCGGCCATGTCCTCGACCGCGGTGCCGACGTCCTCCGCCGTCACGTAGCAGCCGCGGAGAGAGGTGAGGAGGGCGCCGTACTCCTCGTAGATCCGCCGCCGCGCCCCCGGCTCCTCGGCCCGCCCGGTCCCGCGCGCGATCACCCCCTTGCCGCCACCCCACCAGAGGCCGGCGAGGGCGTTCTTCAAGGTCATCCCCTTGGCCAGCCGGAGGCCGTCCCGCAGGTACTCCCCGACCGTGCCGTAGGTCCAGAAGCGGACCCCGCCCGCCCCCTGGCCGCGGCGGGTGCGGTGGAGGAACACCCCCTGGAGCACCCCGGTGTCCGGCGCCACCTGCACGAAGACCCCCTCATGACGGTCGAAGTCGCGGCGGTCGCGCCCGAGGAGCCCGGCGAGCGGCTCGACCAGGGGGTGCGAAGCGACCACCCGCTCCGCCTCCGGGTCCCAGACGAGGTAGAAGCGCTTGACCCCCTCGCGGGCGAGGAGGTCACAGAGGGCGGATGGGGAGAGGTCCTGGAGGTCCATAGGGCGGGGAGCATAACCCAGGAGAGCCCCTCAACCTCCGGACCGCGGGACGGGTGAGGGGCTCCGGCGGGGCGCCGTCCTTGCCTACTCGTGGTTCTTGTCGTACTGGAGCGCGAGCTTCAACTGCTGGATCGCCCGCTGGCTCGCCTCGACCGCCTCCGCGCGATGACCGCCGAAGTCGTGCGGGGCCTTCTGCATGTAGTCGACGGCGTCCTGGAGGTCCTTGATCGCCTTGGCCATCCGCGGGTGCTCCCGCTTCTCGTGGCCGAGCCCCTTGGCGGAGACGAAGGAGGTCGACATGGGGAGGACGAGGAGGAGGAAGGCGAGGAGGGCCAGGGTGAGCTTGCGGCGGAAGATCGAGCGCATGAGAGTCTCTCCTTGAAGAGGTTCCTACTGCGTTAGGGGTGCGGCAGGTTTCGCCTGCCGAGGATGGAACCCGGCCGGTGCAACTTTCCTGCGGCTCCCGGCTTCCCCCCTTAGGGGCAGCTGTTCGCCGGCACGCCCTTCAGGCCTTCGGCGCCCGCCAGGAGCTTCCCCGCCTCCTTCATCGCCTCGGGGGCCGCCGCCGACCAGAGGGTGCCGCACTTCGACTTGTCGCAGTTGCCGCCCAGGGTCTGGTACTCGCCCGCGGTCCGCACCGGGCAGGTGCACTGCGCCTTCCCGGGGTCCTTGGGGTCGACGACGCAAGGCTGGTCGTCACAGGAGGCCCAGGCGGTGCCGCCCGGGCAGGTCATCATGGGGCGGATGGCAGTCTCGCCGAAGGAGTAGGCCGAGACCAGGAAGCGGCCGTCCCCCTGCGGCGCCCGCGCCGCGCAGGTGAGATTGCCGAGCGAGGGGCCGTTCGCCACCTCGCACTCGCAGAGCGCCTTCGTCACGACGATCTTGCCGGTCTTCGCGTCCCGCACCGGGATCGGGGTGCAGGCGGCCGAGAGGCAGAGGGCGTAGCGCCCCTCGCAGACCGCCGGCCCATTGGCGGCATCGTCCTTCCCGCCCAGGAAGGCGGGGCGGTGGCAGCCGGCGAGGAGCGCTCCGGCCGTCAGCAGGATGGCGGCGAGCCAGACTTTCGAACGCATCGTTTCTCCTGCCCCTACCTGCCCGAGGCCGCCTCGCGGTCGAGCACTTCGAGGGTATGGCGGTAGAGGCGGTCGACCGCCTCCCGGCTGTTGGCGATGGCGGTCAGCCCAAGCTTACCGAACTCGGAGAGGGCGCCGATGAGGTGGAAGAGGACGCCGCTCTCCGTGCCGTGGCTGTAGTGCAGCCGGTGCTCGGTCAGGATGTCGATCAGGTCCTCGGGGAGGAGCCCGCGATAGAGGTCGGATCTCAGGTTGTCGGTCGCGCGGTAGTACTTGGGCTGCCCGCTCCAGGAGAGGAAGATCCCGCTCTCCGGATCGAGCCGGCCGCCGGTCAAGAACTGGAGGGCGAGAAAGGGATGGGTGGTCCCCCCCATCCGCAGGTTGATCTCCAGAGCCGCCACCCGCCATGGGCCGCCCGGGGTCTCGCGCCAGGTGAGGAAGTCGATGGCGAAGCGGGAGACGACGCCGTGGCGGGCGAGGACCTCGGCGATCTTGATCCCCGCCTGGTGGATCTCGCGCCGGTACTCCTCGTGGGCCGGAAAGCTGCACCCGAGGAAGACCTGGCCGGTGGGCCCGCCGAGGATCTGGTCGTGGGTCGAAAGCGTGATCACCTCGCCCCGGGGGCTGGTCCGGAGCTGGACCGAGGGCGACTGCTTGTCCAGCCCCTCGACGTACTCCTCGACGATGCCGCGGGTCTCGGCGAACTTCTCGAAGTAGCTCTCCTCGGTGTCGTTGGGGAGCGAGTATTCGAGGTGACGGAGGGCCTCCCGCACCGACTCCCGGCTCACGGTCTCGGGGTAGCGGAAGAGGGCGTTGCCCTCGCCCGAGAAGCTGTCGTCGAGCTTGACCACCGCCCGCCGCATGGCCGGCCGCTCGGCCTTGAGGTCGAGGAGGGCTTCGAGCACGTCTGCTTCGTCTCGCAGGTCCTCTCGCCCGGCCGGGCAGGGCACCCCGGCCTCCTTGAACACCTTGCGGCTCCCCGACTTGGTGCCCAGGTCCATGAGCGCGGGGTCGAGGCCGTTCAAGGGGATGCCCAGGCGGACGGCGAGGCGGCGCTCGAGCGGGGTCGAGTTGAAGACCGTCAGGTAGGCGCGCTCGGGGTTGACGATGCCGTCACAGATGCGCTGGATGAGCCGCGGCCGTTCGAGGATCTTCTCGGTCAGTGAGCGCGGCGAGGCGTCGTGGGCGCAGAGGAGGGTGAGCCGCCCCCGCGCGTGGCTCGCCGGGATGCCGGCCAGGAACTGGAAGTAGTAGTCGAGGATGATCGGGTGGACGGGCTGGGAGGTGACGTACACCACCCGCGCCCGCGGGTTGCGGAGCCGGATGAGGAGGAAGAGCAGCCGCTCCTCGTAAAAGCTCGCCCCGGGGAGCTTCTGGAGCCCGCTCTGGTCGAGGGTGAGCGAGGGGACGACGACCGAGGTGTGGGGGGTCTCGTCCTGGAGGGTGAGCGCCTCCCACACCTCTTGCAGGCGAGGCTTGAGCTTCTCGAAGTCGGCGAGCTCTTGCTCGGGGGTCAGTGGAAGGGAGAAGGGCATCGGGCGCGCTCGGGCCGCACGGACGCGGAAGAATATATCCGGCCGGCGTGGGGCGCGTCCACCCGGGGGTGAGGCTCTAGTCCCACACCTCGTCGAACATCTCGTCCTCGTGGAGCGCGACCGGCCGGCCCAGGGCCTCGGCGCGCAGGCGGACCTGGCGTTCGAGGTGGAAGCGCAGGGGGGCCAGGAGGGTGAAGACGGAGGTCCGGTGGAGGCGCTGGTCGCTGTCCTCGCCCGGGTAGGTGCGGGTGAGCATCTCCAGGCGCTCCTCGTACCACTCGCGGGTGACCTCGCCGCGCTCCCACTTCTGGTTGAGGAGCATGTGCTGGCGGTCGCGGTCGCCGATCTCGGGGTGATGGTTGACGGCGAAGATGCGCGGCATGACCCCGCCGCGGTCGCGGGCGAGCTCCATCATGGTCAGGGCCTCCCCCCGGGAGCAGCCATCGGGGCCGGTCTCGTAGCCGATGGGGATGAAACCGGGGATGGCGGCGTGGGGTCCGGGGATGAGGTCGTAGAGGCGGCTGTCGACGATCCGCAGGTGCTGGCCGTCGTCCAGGGAGGAGGCGAGGCGCGAGAACCAGGGGTGCTCGCGGCTCTCCGGCGTCAGCACGTTCTCCAGCAAGCCGCTGCTCTTGCCCTTCTCCGCGCTCCGCAGCACCGGCCGGGCGGCCCCCGACCAGCGGCAGAGGACGCCGAAGGTATGGCAGACGGCGAGAAGCGCCGCGTCGGGGTCGTGGCGGATGGCATCGAAGAGGGCGAAGGCGGGCGCCTCCCAGGAGGGGTCCTCGCGCACGCCCTGCGAGCCCGCCGACTCGCCGTCGTTCTCATGCGGGTCGATGTGCCCGGGGCCACCGGTGCCGAGGTAGACCGCGAAGCGGCCGCCCGGACGTTCCGGCAGCATCTGGTGGTCGCGGACGGCGAAGGAGACGGCGCGCACGGCGATCCCGGTCTCGGTGAGCACGGGCAGCAGTTCGCAGGCGGTCTCCAGGACTGCATGGACGAGCGCGTCGTGCCCGAGGTTGGGCCAGCCGCAGTTCAGGTCGAGAACGGCGACGTCGACGATCCGCTCGTCGGCCGGCGGCAGGGCCTCGGGATCTTCGACACGGGCATACTGAAAGATATCCCCCGGGGCGCCCGGGGCTTTCGCGGGACGGTCCCAGGTGTAGGGGGCAGTCTTGTAGCGGCTCGCGATCATGCAGCGCTCGTCTCCAGGTTATGACCTGCCAGGAGTTTACCTGTCACGGCCAGGTTCCGTCCACCCCTTCGAGACGGGCCGGTCCCGGCCAGGTCGCGAGAGGATGTATGCGGAGTTCGTGCCAGGGGGGGTATGCCCTATACTACCTCTACGATGAAGCAGGCGGCGGTCCTCCACGAGCACTACGTCCAATTCTACGAACAGGACGACTTTCTCCTCGACGAGGTGAGCGGCTTCCTCGGCGAGGGTCTCAAGGCCGGCCAGGCCGGCATCGTCATCGCCACCCAGCCCCACCGGGAGGGCCTCGAGCTGCGGCTCGATCCGTGCCCCGCGTTCGCGGGTCATCGCTACCTCGCGCTCGACGCGGCGGCGACCCTGGCGGAATTCATGGTCGACGGCTGGCCCGACGAGCGGCTCTTCGCGGAGGTCCTGGGCGGCATCGTCCGGCAGGCGGCGCAGCTCGGTAACGGGCAAGTGCGCGCTTTCGGCGAGATGGTGGCCCTCCTGTGGGCGGAGGGCCGGCACGAGGCGGCCCTGCACTTGGAAGAGCTGTGGAACGACCTCGCCCGGACCCACTCCTTCTCTCTCCTCTGCGCCTATCCGATGGACGGTTTTCGCCACGAGGAGAGCGGCGGCTCCTTCCTGCGCATCTGCAACTCTCATCGCGAGGTGCGGCCGGCGGAGAGCTTCGTCGAGACCGCCGAGGCGGACGCGCTCCAACGGCAGGTCGCCCTGCTGCAGCAGAAGGCGGCCGCGCTCGAAAACGAAGTCGCCAAGCGCAAGGAGAGCGAGCAGGCCCTCCGCCGCCGGGAAAGGGAGCTGGCCGATTTCCTGGAGAACGCCGTCGAGGGTCTGCACCAGGTCGGCGCCGATCAGACGATCGTCTGGGCGAACCGGGCCGAGCTCGACATGCTGGGATACGAGCCCGACGAGTACATCGGCCATCACATCACCGAATTTCATCTCGATCGTGAGGTCATCCTAAGCATTCTGGACAAGCTGCAGCGCGGCGAAGCGCTCTACGATCAGCCGGCGCGGCTGCGCTGTAAGGACGGTTCGGTCAAGCACGTCCTCCTCCATTCGAACGCCCTGATCGAAGATGGCGAGCTCATCCACACCCGCTGCTTCACGCGCGACGTGACCGAGCGGGTGCGGCTCGAAAGGGAGCTCGAGAAGAAGCTCGAGCAGCTCGCCCAAGCCGACCGGAACAAGAACGAATTCCTGGCGATGCTCGGGCACGAGCTGCGCAACCCTCTGGCGGCGATCACCTCTTCGGTGCAGTTGATGCGCCTGCGCAGCGAGGACCCGGCGCAGCTCACCCGCTCGCGCGAGGTCGTGGCGCGGCAGACCGCGATGATGACGCGGCTCGTCGACGACCTTCTCGACATCTCCCGCGTCACTCGGGGCACGATCGTTCTCAAGGCCGAAGAGGTCCGGCTCCACACGATCGTCGAGCGCGCGATCGAGCTCGTCCGCCCGCTCCTCGACGAGCGCCGCCACCGCCTGACCCTCGGCCTCCCCGCCAAACCGGTCCGTCTCTCCGGCGATCCCGCGCGCCTCGTGCAGGTCGTCGCCAACCTCCTCAACAATGCCGCCAAATACACCGATGCCGGCGGTAACATCGATTTGAGCGCGCGCCCGGAGGGAACGGAGCTCGTGCTCTGCGTTCGCGACGACGGCATGGGGATGACGGCGGAGCTCCTCGAGCGGGTGTTCGAGCCTTTCGTTCAGGCGAAGGATTCCATGCAGCGCGCCCGGGGCGGCCTCGGCATCGGCTTGACCCTGGTCCGCAACCTCGTCGACCTGCACGGCGGCAGGATCGAAGCCCACAGCGAGGGCCCAGGACGCGGGAGCGAGTTTGTGGTTTGCCTACCGCTTCCCGTTTCGCCGTAGCCCCACCATCCGTTTCTTGCCTCTCGGCCCGGTCACCCCGCCGTAGCTTCGAGATGTCCATTTCGGGAGTAGAATCGCCGATATGGGCGCCCTTCCCCCCAGCCTCGCGAGCACCCTCGCTCAACTGGAGCGGGGTCTCAAGGATCTCTACGGAGACCGCTTCCGCGGTCTTCTGCTCTACGGCTCCTATGCGCGGGGCGAGGCGGACGAGGGGAGCGACGTCGATCTGCTCGTGCTGCTCGACGGGCCGGTCGACCCGGTACGGGAGATCCTGCGGATGGAGCCAGTGACCTGGCCGCTCGCCCTTGCCTCGGGCTTCACTCTCTCGACCCTTCCGTTCGGCTTCCAGGAGTACCGGCAAGCTGAGGACAACTCCTTCCTGATCACGGTTCGCCGGGAAGCGGTCGCCACCGCCGCGTGACCGAGCGCGCTCTCTTTCTCGAGAAGGCGGCCCGCTCTCTGAATGCGGCGGAACGTCTGTTCGAGGCCGGCGATCTGGATTTCGCCGCCTCCCGGATGTACTACGCCTGGTTTTATGTGGCGGAAGACCTGCTTCTCACGCAGGGTCTAAGCTTCTCGCGGCATGGGCAGGTGATCGCCCAGTACGGAAATCTCTTCGCCCGGACCGGGCGCCTGGATCCCGAGTTCCACCGACTCCTTCTGCGAGCTTTCAACCTGCGCCAGATGGCCGACTACTGGAGTCAGGTCGATCTCGTCGCGGAGGAGATCCTGAATCTAATCCACGAGGGGCGACGGTTCCTGGAAGCCGCGCGCGAGTATCTCGCGAAGGCTTCGCCCGCCTCGGAGAGCTGAGCTTAGCGCTCCTATCCGCCGCGGGCCGCTATACTGAAATCGGGCTTACCGCAGCAAGCTCCACACCTTCCTGCCCCCTGGCTCGGTCGTGGTTTCGAGCGCCACGCCCACCGCGGCGAGGCTTTCGAGGAGCTTTTCCGCCTGGTCCGCCCGAACGCCCTTGAACCGCCGTGGCACATCTTCAGCGGTCGCCTCCCCCAGCTCTGCCAGGAGATCGCGGACGGCCACGACGCGAGCGGGCAGTTCCTTCGGCCAGGCGATCTTGGCGGCTTTTTTGCCCTTGGGGATTGCCGTCGGCGTCGTGGTTTCGGGACCCGCTTCGATAAAGGACACCTGGGTCGCGGCCTTCGTACCCTGCGGGTTCTGAAACTCCGGGCGCAGCCAACGTACGACACCGCGCTTCTCCTCCTCGGCGCGCTCGTGATTGAGGGCGACCAGCCGCTCGAGGATCTCTTCGTCGGTCAGGGTCTGCGGCCAGCGTCTCCGGCCGCTCTTCCGGAGTGTCCGGGCACATCCGTAGCGTCTCTACGACCTTCTCCAGCGTTTCCACGCCGACCCGAAACCTCTCTGGCTGCTTCCCCAGCGTCTCTATGGCCTCCCGTAGCGTCTGCGGGACCGCCCGTAGCGTCTACACGGCCGTCCGCAGCGTCTCCAATCCTTCCCCCAGCGTTCCCACGAACGTCCCCAGTGTTCCAAGGAGCGGCCCCAGCGTTCCCAGGAGCTTCCCCAGCGTTTCCAATAGGCCTTCGATCGTCTCCAAAAGACTCCAGAGTGTTCCAAGAGACGGACTGGAACACTGGAAGTCGAAGTTGGAACGCTGAGACCCCACTTGGAACGCTAGAAGTCCGGTCTGGAACACTAGAAGTCCACTTGGAACGCTGAGAAGTCCGAGTGGGGACACAAGAAGTCACGGTGGAAACGCTGGCATTCCAGCTTGGAACGCTGGAGATGCGATTGGAACACAAGGGGCGCCCGTTGGAACACAGGAGATGCCAGTTGGAACACAAGCAGGCGCTCGTAGGAACGCTGGAGGCCGGGTTGGAGACGCTGGAGCCCCGCCTGGAGAGGCTCCAGGCTCCGGTAGGAACACAAAGGGGAGTGCCGCAAGGGCCACGGACGGCAGTGAGGACGCGAGACGAGCTCGCCGAGTCGGCGTCGACCGGCGGTGAAACGTCCGGCCCACCCTCCTCGGCAAAGCTCGCGCGGACTTGGCTCTACGCCGGCACCGCCACCGCAGCCAGCCTCTGCTTCAAGTGCGCCACGATCTTCGGACCGTGGTCCCTGGAGTTCTCGATGAAGATCAGGTCGGTCCGCCGGCCGGCCTGGAGGGTGCCGGCGACGTAGAGGCCGGGGACGTTCGACTCGCAGGTCTCCGGATCGTGCTTCGGAATCAGGGTCTGGGGATCGACCTCGATCCCGGAGCGGCGCTCGAGCTCGATATCCGGCCGGTAGCCGATCAAGACGTAGGCGGCGTCGGCGGGCAGGGTCTCGGGGCCGGCGGGAGTGCGCACCTCCACCCCGTTCGGGCCGAAGCCGGTGACCAGCGTGTTCATCCGCGCCTGGATCGACCCCTCGGAGATGCGGTTCTCGATGTCGGGCTTCAACCAGTACTTGATCCCCGGCCGCAGCACGGCGCCGCGGTGGACGAGGGTGACCCGGCCGCCGTTGCGCCAGATCTCGAGCGCCGCCTCGGCCGCCGTGTTGCCGGCGCCGACGATCACCACGTCCTGCCCGAAGTGCGGGTAGGGCTCCTTGTAGCGGCTGTGCACCCAGGGGAGGTCCTCGCCCGGCACCCCGAGGCGATAGGGGTTCCCCCAGTAGCCGGTCGCCAGGGCCACGGCGCGCGCCCGGCGCACCACCGGCTCACTCCCACGCTCGGACCGGCTGACGACCCGGAAGATCTCGCCCTCCCGGTCGATCTCTTGCACCTCCTCGTGGAGGGCGAGCGGCACCCGGTAGCGCGCCACCACCGCGGCGTAGTAGGCCATGGCGTCGCGGCGGGTCGGCTTGTCGTCGGGGGTCGCGAACGGGATGCCGGCGATCTCCAGCCGGTCCCGGGTGGTGAAGAACTGGAGGAAGGTCGGATACTCCTGGATCGCGGCCGTGAGCGGCCCGCGATCGACCAGGAGCACCGAAAGGCCCTCGCGGCACGCCTCGGCGCCGATCGCGATGCCGGTGGGCCCGGCGCCCACCACCAGGATGTCCAGGACGTCGTCGTTCATCTCCCTATCTCCCTTCTACGTTTTCAATCGGTACAGCGGGTCGACCGGCCCGATCCCCCTTCCCAGGGGATAGGCGGCGGCGATCGCCCCGGCCACATACTCTATCGCTCCCGACGCGGCCTCCGGCAAGGCCTCCCCCGCCGCCAGGCGCGCGGCCAAGGCGGCGGCCAGGGTGCAGCCGGTGCCGTGGGTCGAGCGGACGGCGAGCCGGGGATGGACGAAACGGTGCCAGACCCCCGCCGCCAGCAGCAGGTCGACCACCTCGGGCTCATCCTCCGCGGCATGCCCGCCCTTGGCGAGGACCGCCGGACCCCCCGGAAGACATTGGGCGAGCGCCGCCACCGCCCGGCGCCGCTCCTCTTCGCTCGCCAACAGGCTTGCAACCGGCAGGCCGGTCAGGCGGGCGAGCTCCGGGAGGTTGGGGGTGACGACGGTAGCGAGCGGCAGGAGCTCTTCGAGGAGCGCCGAGACCGCCTCGTCCGCCAGGAGCGGCGCTCCCCCCTTGGCGATCATCACCGGGTCGAGGACGACCGGGATCGGCTCACCTCGCAGATGCTCGCGGAGGCGGCCGGCCACGGCCCGCGCCACCGCCGCGCCGCCCAGCATGCCGATCTTGATGGCGTCCGCCCCGATGTCGTCGAGGACGGCGTCGATCTGCGCCGCCACCAGCTCCGGCGGCACGGCGTGAACCGCCATCACCCCGAGGGTGTTCTGGACGGTGACGGCGGTCACCGCGCTCATCCCGTAGGCGCTGTGGGCGGCGAAGGTCTTCAAGTCGGCCTGGATCCCCGCGCCGCCGCCGGAGTCCGAGCCGGCGATGGTGAGGACGCGCGGCGGGGTGCGGGGGTCCCGGGGCTCTCGGTTCACGCCGGGTGCGGAGCCGTCACCGTGCGCCGGCGCGCGAACCAGAACCCGGTGACGATGAGGAGAACGAGGAAGCTGATCGCCTGGGCGAGGGTGAAGGGGCCGAGGAAGCGGTCGTCCTTGGCGCGCAGGATCTCGACCAGGAAACGCTCGATGGCGAGGAGGCCGAGGATGGGGAGCGCCGTGCTGCCGGGGCCGGCGCCGCGCAGTCGATCGGGTGCCGTTTCGCGGCGGAGGAGCCGCACCCCGATCCACCAGATGACGAGGCAGAGGAGGGTCTCGTAGACCTGGGTCGGGTGGACGCGGACGATGACGCTGTCGGGGAGGCTCGCCGGGAGGTTGACGTGGAAGCTGTCGCGGAGCGAGCCCGCGGTCGTCGGCGGCAGGCCGACCGGGAAGGCGACCCCCCAGGGGAGCGAGGTGGGGCGGCCGTAGTCGTCCCCCACGAGGAAGCAGCCGATGCGGCCGATGGCGTAGCCCAGGGCGAGGGCGGGGGCGAGGGCGTCGGCCACCGGCCAGATCGGCAGGCGGCGGTGACGCAGGGTGTAGAGGACGGCCGCGGTGCCGAGGATGAAGCCGCCGTACCAGACCAGGCCGGAGCGGTCGAAGAGCAGCCGCCAGCTATGGTAGAGGATGGCGTAGTAGACCTTGGCACCGACGATCCCGCCGACCCCGGCGGCGAAGACGAGGGCGGAGGCGTCCTCCTCGTCGCCGATCCCCTGGAGGCGCATCCCCCAGCGGAGCTGCAGGTAGCTGGCGACGAAGGCGAAGACCAGCATGACGCCGAAGGGGCTGATCGAGAACGATCCGATGTGGAAGAGCTCTTGGATCATGGGCGGGTCCGCGGTCCTCGGCTTGGGGTTCCTGGGTTGGAGGTGGGGCCCGGAGGGGGGCCCGATCGCGGCGCAATGGTAGCAGAAGGCGGAAAGCGGACCTTGGACCCCCGCCTCGACCGTCACCCGGAGATACACTTAGAGCCGAGATGGCGACGGCGACTCCCACCCTCGACTCCCCTGAGACGGCGGCCGGCACGACCCCCGACCGACCACCCTCGCCCTGGCGCCCGCTCGCCAACCAGGTCTTCCGCTGGCTGTGGATCGCGAGCGTCGCCTCGAACATCGGCACCTGGCTGCAGAGCGTCGGCGCCTCCTGGCTGATGGCGACCTTGAGCTCGAAGGCGTCCGAGGTGGCGTTCGTGCAGGCGGCGACGAGCCTGCCCATGTTCCTCCTCTCGCTGCCCTCCGGCGCCCTGGCCGACGTCCTCGACCGCCGCAAGATCCTCCTCTTCACCCAGAGCTGGATGACCCTCTCCGCGGCGGCCCTCGGGCTCTTCACCCTCGCAGGCAGGACCACTCCCGGGCTCCTCCTCTTCTTCACTTTCCTCCTCGGGCTGGGGGCGGCGATGAACGGCCCGGCCTGGCAGGCGATCACCCCCGACCTCGTGCCGCGGGAGGACCTGCCGGCCGCCGTCACCTTGGCGAGCGTCGGCTTCAACATCGCCCGCGCCGCCGGCCCGGCGATCGGCGGGCTGATCGTCGCGGCGGCCGGCGCCGGCTTCACCTTCCTCCTGAACGCCGTCTCCTTCCTCGGCGTGCTCGTCGTCCTCTACCTCTGGAAGCGGCCGGAGGAGGAGACGATGCTCCCGGCCGAGCGGATCTGGGGCGCCATGCAGACCGGGGTGCGCTACGTCCTCCACGCCCCGGAGGTCATGACCGTCATCCTCCGCGGCACGGCTTTCGTGCTCTGCGGCAGCTCGCTATGGGCCCTCCTGCCGCTCATCGCCAAGCGGGAGCTCAGCGGCGGCCCGGCCGGCTACGGCCTCCTCCTGGGCGCTCTCGGGGTCGGGGCGGTCTCGGCCGCCATGGTCCTGCCGCGCTTGAAGCGCAACAACTCGACCGACCTCGTGGTGGCGGTCGCCACCCTGGTCTTCGCGGCGGCGACCGTGACCCTCGCCTACGTGCGCAACTTCCCCCTCCTGCTCCTCGCCATGCTCTTCGCCGGCGGCGCCTGGCTCTCGCTCCTCTCGGGCCTGAACGTGGCGGTGCAGACGCTCGTCCCCTCCTGGGTGCGGGCGCGGGCGCTCTCGGTCTACATGCTGGTCTTCTACGGCGGCCTGGCCGGCGGCAGCGCCCTCTGGGGCGCGGTGGGCGACCGCTACTCGGTCTCGACCTCGCTCGTCGCCTCGGCGGTGGGCATGGTGGTGGGCCTGGCG
>JAXDLD010000102.1:0-3228 GCA_034666805.1 Acidobacteriota bacterium | reverse complement strand
GGTCCTGGTCGAGGGCGACCTCTGGCCCCTCGTCCTCCGCGAGGCCCGGCGCCGGGGGCTGCCGGTCGTCGTCGTCAACGGTCGGGTCTCCGACCGCAGCTTCCGGCGCATGCGTCGTCTGCGGCCCCTCCTCGGCCCCCTCTTGGCGGGGGTCGACCGCTTCGGGATGCAGACCGGCGAGGACCGGGAGAAGCTCCTCCGGCTCGGGGTGCCGCCGGAACGGGTGACGGTCACCGGCAATCTCAAGTACGAGTCGCCCGAGCCCGAGCGCCGGCCGGCCCTGGAAGAAGCAGTGGCGCGGCTCGCCGCCGGCCGGCCGCTCCTCCTCGCCGGTTCGACCATGGCCGGGGAGGAGGAGCCGGTGCTCGACGCCTTCGTCCGGCTGGGCGGCGGCGAGCGCGCCCTCCTCCTCCTGGCCCCCCGTCACCCCGAGCGCTGGGACGAGGTCGACCGCCTGCTCGCGGCCCGGGGGTTGAACCGGGTGCGGCGCAGCCGGCTGGAGGATTCCCCCGGCCGTCCCGCCGTCCTCCTCCTCGACAGCCTGGGCGAGCTCGCCGGTCTCTACTCGCAGGCGGCGGCGGCCTTCGTGGGGGGGACCCTGGTGCCGACCGGCGGCCACAACCCCCTGGAGCCGGCCCGCTTCGGGGTGCCGACCGCGGTCGGCCCGGCGATGGACAACTTTCGCGATATGGCGGAGCGCTTCGACGAGGCCGGCGCCTGGCGCCGGGTGGCGGACGCCGCCGGCCTGGCCGAGATCTGGAGCACCTGGCTCGGAGATCCGGCCGCGGCCAGCGACGTGGGGGAGCGCGCGAGGAAGCTCGTCGAGGACAACCGGGGGGCCCTCGCCGCCACCTTGGCTCTCCTCCGTCCCGTCCTCCAGCAGATCGGCGGGGCCTCCTGATGCACCTCTCCTCCCCGCCGCCGCCGTCCTCCCCCTGGCAGCTCTTCTACGACGGAGTGCACCGCCTGCGCCGGCACTGGTACCGGTCGCGGGCGAAGCGGCTCCCCCGGCCGGTGATCTCGGTCGGCAACCTCCACTTCGGGGGCTCGGGCAAGACCCCCTTGACCGCCGCCTTGGCCGCCCACCTGCGGGACCGGGGGCTCGCCGTCTGCATCCTCTCCCGCGGCTACGGCAGCCGGGGCCGGGGGGTACGGGTGGTGAGCACGGGAGCCGGACCGCTCTTGAGCCCCATGGTCGCCGGGGACGAGCCGGTCCTCTTAGCCTTCGAGCTGCCGGGGGTGGCGATTGTGGTGGGGCCCGACCGCTACCGGGCCGGCCTCCACGCCTTCCGCCACCTCCAGCCCCCGCCCGCCGTTTTCCTCTTGGATGACGGCTTCTCCCATCTCGGCCTCGCCCGCGACCTGGACCTCCTTGCCTTCCCGGCAGCCGACCCCTGGGCTGGCGGCCGGCTCCTCCCCAGCGGCCGGCTCCGCGAGCCGCTGCGGTCCTCCTCCCGGGCGAGCGCCGTGATCCTCACGGGAATCGATCCCGAAGCCAAGCCCGGCATCGGCGAGGCGCTCGCCCAGGCGCTCCGGCAGCACGGCTTCACCGGCCCCGGCTTCGCGAGCGTCACCCGCTCGGGACAGCCCCGGCTCGCCGACGGCAGTCTCCTCCCTCCGGGGGAGAATGTCTTCCTGGTGAGCGCCGTGGCGCGGCCCGAGGGGCTGACCGACCAGGTCCGCCGGCTGGGCTTCGAGATCGCTGGGGAGATGCGCTTTCCCGACCATCACCGCTACCCGGGAGCAAGCCTCGACCGGATCGCCGCCGCCTTCCGGACCAGCGGCGCCGCCGCCGTCCTGACCACGGCCAAGGACCGGGTGAAGCTCCTCGGCCGCCTCGACCTGCCGGCGACCGAGATCGCCGAGCTACCCATCCAAGCCGAGCCCGAGCCCGCCTTCTGGCGCTGGCTGGACGGCGAGATCGAGGGTCTCCTCCCCTCCTCATGAAAAGCGCCTCATGAAGAATGCCCCCGTCCGCCACCGGGTGGAGCACGGCCTCTACCTGACCCTGAAGGGGTTCCTCCGCGCCCTCCCCCACGCCGCCGCCCGAGGCGTAGGGGAGGGTCTCGGCGCTCTCGCCCACCGCCTCGACCGGCGGCACCGGGAGATCGCGCTGCGCAACCTCGCCCTCGCTTTCCCCGAGATGGACGAGCCGTCCCGCCGGACCCTGGTCGCCGCCTGCTTCCGCCACTTCGGCGGCGCCCTGACCGATCTCGTCTCCTCCTCCCGCTTCACCCAGGAGGAGCTCTGCCGGCGCTTCAGCTACGAGGGCTGGGAGAACCTGGACACCGCGGCGACGGCCGGCCGGGGCGTTTTCATCCTCTCCGCCCACCTGGGCTACTGGGAGATGGCCGCCCTTCCCGTCGGCCTCTACAAGGGGACCCTCCACGTCGTCGCCCGGCTGGCGGACAACCCTTACCTAGAGCGCGAGCTGGCAAACCTGCGCACCCGTTTCGGCAACGGCGTGATCCACAAGCACGGAGCGGCCCGCCGGATGCTCCAGATCCTCCGCGACCAGGGGCGAATCGCCATCCTGATCGACCAGCGGGTGCAGGAGAAGGAGGGGATCGCGGTCCCCTTCTTCGGCCACGAGGCCCTGACCACCCCGGTTTTAGCCCGGATGTCGCTCCGCACCGGCACCCCGGTCGTCGCCTGCTTCGGCATCCCCACCCCGGGAGGCACCTACCGCTTCGTGGCCCGGCCCCCCATCTTCCCCGAAGGCGAGGGGGAGGAGGCGGTCCGCGAGCTGACACGGAGGTATCTGGGGGTGATCGAGGAGGAGATCCGGCGCTACCCGGAGCTCTGGCTCTGGATGCACCGGCGGTGGGATCGGGGGCGGCGGGGGGGCGGCAGGGAGGCGAGACATTGACGCTACGAACAGGTGGTAATATGCAATCCCGCAAAACTTGAGACCAGAAGGAGAAGAGCTGCGTGAAAGTCCTGAGGACCGTCTTGTGGAGCTCTCTCTTGTTGCTCACCCTGCTGGGGGTCTCCGGTGGTGCCGCCGGACCGCAATGTGCCGACCAGTCGCCCCGATACATCAACCCGAAGGCTAACCCGAGCCCCTACAACGCCACATCAAACACTTCGATCGTCTCGACTAAGAATCCGCGCGATCCCATGAACCCCCTGTTCAAACAGGTCTACTACCAATCGCGCGGCAGCAGTATCGGGCAGATCCTGTCTTGGTGCGGCGCTCATTACCACATGCCGGTCGAGAACGTGCAG
>JAXDLD010000101.1:0-11593 GCA_034666805.1 Acidobacteriota bacterium | reverse complement strand
TCCCACTTCCGCTCCGCCTTCTCGTCCAGCGCCGTCGACCAGACGACGAGATCGGCCGGCTTGTCGCGGCGGCGGAGGACGATCGCGAGGGCCTGGCCGTCGGCGGAGAGGGCCGGCGCGCCGGTGGTCCAGGAGAGGTCCTGCCAGAGCGCCCCCTCCCGGGCGGCCGGGCGGAGGCGCCGTTCGGCCTCGACCGCCTGCCAGGTCAGCTCGGCGGTGAAGCGGCCGTAGAGGTCGGCGGGCGACTCGCCATAGAGCCCCTTCCAGGCCTCGTCGAAGGTCCGCCCCTGGCGGGCCGACATCCGCGCCCAGAGCTTGGGCAGGGTGCCGCCGCCGGCCCGGGCGTCGGTCCATTCGAGGAAGGCCGAGCCCATGAGGTAGGCCATGGAGGTCCCCAGCCAGCTCCGGTCGCCGTTGAGCGCCCCGTAGCTCGGCAGCTTCCCCTCCTGCGCCCGGCGGCGGAGGATCGCCGCCCGCAGGTCGCCGTTCGGCCTCCCCGAAGCGGTGAGCCGCCCTTCGACCACCGTGGCATAGCCCTCGGTCACCCAGCGCGGCGACTTCAAGGCCAGCGGTCCGACCGGCAGGAAGAGGGAGAGCGCCTGCCCGAGGGGGTTGCGGGCCGGCCGCAGGAGGTGGACGAGGTGGGTCCCCTCGTGGGTGAGGAGGATCTCGCTCCAGTCGCTGTAGTGGCCGATGACCGACTCCGGCTCGGGCGGGCTCGTCCACAGCACCATGCGGGGCCAGCCGAGGATGGGCAGGGCGGCGCCGTTCGCCTGCGCGACGGGATCGGAGACGAGGACATCGATCACCTCCGGCGGCCGGTACCCCACCTCCTCCTCGACCCGGGCCCAGATCGCTTCCAGTCGCGCCGCCGCATGCCGGGTCCAGGCCGCGGACTCCACCGGATAGTGGATGCGGAAGTGCGCCGTGCTCAAGATCTGCCAATGGGCATCGGGCCCCTGGGCGGCGGCGGGGGTGGCAAGGAAGAGGGAGCAGCAGAGGGAGCCAAGGACGAGGAGGAGCGATGCGGGGCGGCCCATGCGCCGTACTCTATGAGAGATCGGACCGCCCCGCCCGGGTTTCTACGCTCCCGGCTTCGGCGGCAGGTCGCGCGCCTGGGGCTCGTCCTGGAAGCCGTGATGGTTGTGGCTCCCATCGCAGAACGGCTTGTTGTTGGACGCGCCGCAACGGCAGAGCGCCAAGGCATTGCGGCCTCCCAGGCCGTAGGCCTTGCCGCTGGGGTCGACGATCTGGATGTTGTCCCCCTCGATACGAAAGGGGCCGTTCTTCATCACGGTGATCTTGGTCTCGGGCATTCTCTCTCCTCTCCGGGCTGTTCGCTCTCGGGGTGCAATCTCTGCTTCTCAGGTAATCCTAACCTATCTCCGAAAGAGGTCCGGCCGGACCCCTGCTATCCTGATGCGCCCTTCGGCGACCCCGCCCATGCTCGATCCCCTGACCGAACTCCAGCCCTCCCCGGAGCCCCCCCCTCGCTGGCGGGGGATGCGGCGGGCCGTCAAGTGGGGGCTGGTGGTGGCGGCGCTCTACTTCTCCTGGCGGCTGATCGCGGGGATGCGGTGGGGGGAGCTCGCGGCGCGGCTCGCGGCGGCGAGCTGGCCGCTCGTCGCCGCCGCGGTGTTCTTCCTCGTCCTCCGCTTCGAGCTCTGGGACCTCCGCTTCCGCCTCGCCGCCGGGCGGGCGACGGGGACGCGGATGCCGGGGGCGGCCTTCGGCTTCTCCGTGCTCCTCGCCTCCGCCGCCTTGAACCTCCTCACCCCGGCGGCCCGGGTCCTCGGCGGACCCTTGCGGGCGCGGAGCTACGCCCGTTCCTGCGGCCGCTCCTTCGGCCTCTTCTACGGCGCCGTGCTCTATGACCAGCTCGCTCACCAGGCCGTCATCACCTTCCTGACCGGCCTCGCCTTCCTCTCGGTGGCCATCGCCCGGGGCTACGTCGCGCTCGGCCTTTCGGGGCTCGCCGGGCTCGCCGCCGGTGTCGCCGGCGTCGCCGGGGTCGCCCTGTGGAGCCGGCGGCGGGGGCCGTTCGCGGAGAACCCCATCGTCCGCTTCCTCGCCCGCCGGGCGGAGCGCGAGGAGGGGAGCCTCCAGCGCGTCTACGCCCAGGGGCACGAGGCGGCCGGCACCTTCGTCCACCTGCTCGGCGATTCCGGGATGGCGGCGCGGGCCGTGGCCCTCGGGACCGCTCTTTTCCTCGCCAACGCCGTCGCCCAATGGCTGATCTTCCGCGCTCTCGGCCAGGAGGTGGGGGTCTTGGCGGTGGTGGCGGTGGTGGCGCTCGGCAACGCAGCGGGTATGCTGGCGGGGACTCCCGGCGGCGTCGGGACGACCGAGGCGGCCATGGTCGCCGCCTACGTGGCCCTGGGGGTGGACCGGGCGAGCGCCGGGGCCGCGACGCTCCTCTTCCGCGGCCTCCACTATGCATGCGTGGTGGTGGTGGGCCTGCCGGCGCTCGGCTGGCTCGAAGCGCGCGGGGCGCGGCGGGCCGCCGTGCTCCCGTCGCCCGAGGTCCCGCCCTAGGAGGATCGAAGGATGGATGCCGCAAAGCTCCTCGCGCTCCGCGCCGAGCTCCCGGTCACCGAGCGCTACGCCTATCTGAACCACGCCTCGATCGGCCCCCTGCCGCTGCGGGCGGTCGAGCGGATCTCGTCCCTCGCCACGACGGTGGCGGCGAGCGGCGACCGGTTCTGGCCCGAGCGCAACGACCGGGCCGAGGAGGTGCGGCGCCAGGCCGCCCGGCTGCTCGGGGCGCGCGACCCGCACGAGGTCGCCTTCGTCGAGAACACCTCGTCCGGGCTCTCCCTGGTCGCCGAGGGGCTCGACTGGCGGCCGGGGGACAGCGTCGTCGGGGTCGCCTGCGAGTTCCCCTCGAACGCCTACCCCTGGATGAACCTCGCGGCGCGCGGGGTCGTCTACCGCGCCGTCCCCGAGCGCAACGGTCGGATCGACACCGACGAGCTGCTCGACCTGATCGACGAGAACACCCGGGTCTTAGCCATCTCCTGGGTCGAGTACGCGAACGGCTTCCGCTTCGACCTCGCCCGGGTCGGCGCCTTCTGCCGGGCCTGCGGGGTGCTCTTCGTCGTCGACGTCATCCAGGGCCTGGGCGGCCTCGCCTTGGACGTCGAGCGCCAGAACGTCGATGTCGCCTGCGGCTCGGCGCACAAGTGGCTGCTCGGCCCCGAGGGGATCGGCCTGCTCTACGTTTCGGACCGGGTGGTCGAGCGCCTCCGCCCCCAGCGCGCCGGCTGGCGCTCGATGCGCGACCAGGGGCGCTGGACCGAGCTCGACATCGACTGGGGCCCGGGCGCCCAGCGCTACGAGAGCGGGACGCTCAACTTCCTCGGCATCCACGCCCTGGGTGCCTCGCTTGAGATCTTCCTCGACCTCGGGCCGGCGGCAGTCGAGAAGCGGGTCCTCGCGCTCGCGGATCTCGCCGCCCGCGGCCTGGCGGAGCGCGGGTTCACCGTCGTCAGCTCGCGGCGCCCGGGCGAGACCTCCGGCATCGTCGCCGCCGTCCACCCCCGCTTCCCGGCCGAGAAGCTGGTCGAGCGGCTCCTCGCCCAGGACATCGTCGTCTCCGCCCGCGCCGGCCGCCTGCGCCTGTCACCCCACGTCTACAACACCGCCGAGGAGATCGAGCGCCTCCTCGACGAAGTCTCTCAGCTCTGAGGGTCTGTCCCGTCCCGGCGCCACGGGGGCACTACTCCTGTGGACACTCAAAGAACGCGGGGGATGGCGGCTATGGCGAATCGGGAGGCTCAGGGCTCCGTAGGGGGCGATCTGGTCGGCAGCTCGCCGGCCGTCCGCGAGCTGCTCCACCAGATCGAGGAGGTCGCCCCGACCGACGTCACGGTCCTCATCGAGGGGGAGCCGGGGAGCGGCAAGAGCTCGGTCGCCCAGACCCTCCATCGCCTCGGGCGGCGCGCCGGCCGGCCATTCGTCCGTGTCGAAGCCGCCGGGCTGGCGGAGGAGTTCTTCGACAGCGAGCTCTTCGGCTACATGCCGGGGGTGTTCCCCGAGGCGCCCGAAGTGCGGGAGGGCCTCGCCGGGGTGGCCGACGGCGGCACCCTCTTCTTCGACGGCGTCGACCGGCTCCCGGGGGATAGCCAGGGCAAGCTCGCGCGCTTCCTCGACTCCCGCCTGGTGCAGCCCCTGGGCGCGGCGCACCCGCGCCCCATCGACGTCCGCATCCTGGCGACGAGCCGGGTCGACCTGCGCTCCGAGGTGCGGGCCGGGCGCTTCCGTTCCGACCTCTACTATCGTTTGCGCGGCTTCCTCCTCCGCGTGCCAAGCCTGCGCGACCGGCGCGAGGACCTGCCGGCCCTGGTCGACCACCTTCTCTCCCGCTATGGCACCCGCTCCGGCAAGGAGATCGCCGGCATCAGCCCGGCGGCCCTGGAGGTCCTCCTCGCCCACCCCTTCGAGAACAACCTGCGCGAGCTGGAGAGCGAGATCGAGCAGGCGGTGGCGCGGACGCCATCGGGCGAGATGCTGCTGCCCGGGTCCCTCCCCCTGACCGCGTCGTCCGGGCAGGTGGGAGCGGGCGAGGTACACCTGCGCCAGTATCGCCGCGAGCAGGAGAGAGGGATGGTTTTAGAAGCCCTGGACGTCACCCACTGGAACGTCTCCGCCGCCGCCCGCCACCTGGGGCTCTCGCGGGTCGGCCTGTCCAAGAAGATCAAGGCGCTCGGCCTGCGCCGCCCCTCCTTCCCCCTCGGCCGGCGGCGGATGCCCCTCTGAACCTCTACGGGACCACGCCGTAGGGGCTCACCCGCTCGGCCGACCTGCGGAACGCGACGTCGATCTTGCGGATCAGCTCGCGCGCCCTCGGGTCCTGCCCGATCTGGCAGGCGTCGCCCAGGTCGGCAATCAGGCCGTACACCGCTTTGAGCTCGTCCCCGATGTCGCGGTCGGGGGTGGCCCAGGCCTCGGGGTCGGCGAGCGCCGTCCGGACCTCGGCGGCCAGGTCCCCACAGGCCGCCGCGGTGCCGTCCCGCGCCGTCAGCCCCTCCCGTAAGTAGAGCGCGGCGATCGGCTTCATGTGGCGCTTGATGCCCGCCGTCCGCGCGTCGTACTTCGCGTACCAGGCGGCCATCTTCTCCTGCACGGTCCCAAAATCGGCCTTCCGGCCCAGGTGGAAGCCGCCCTCGTCCAGCTTCTCGCGGTTCTCGAGCTTGTCGTACTCCTCGCCGTAGGCGCGGGTCGTGAGGGTGCGGACCCGCGGGCCCGTGCTGGTGCCCCAGGCCCAGAAGGCGCGATCGAAGGCGGCGGGGGTGAGCCCGCAGACCTCCTGGATAGCCTGGTCCGTCGTCTTCCCCGCGGCATAGGCGGCGAGGAGACGGGGGATCGCCCGCTCTCCCCAGCGCGCTTCGAGGAAGGTGATGACCCAGACCGCCTCGCTGTAGGCCAAGCCCACGAGCTGCTTTTCGGCGAAGCCCTTGAGGATCGGCTCCAGGTTGAGGAACGAGAGGGCGTGGCCGGTCTCCGCCAGGTCGGGGAGGGGGTTGAAGTGCTCCGTCCCCGTCTCGATGTACTGCGCCACCCCCTCCTGCACCCAGTGGGGCGTCCGGTCGTGGGTCGCGGCCGTCATCAGGGCATGGGCCAGCTCGTGCGAGAGGATCGCCACGAGCTTGGGATGGAGGGTGCGCTGCTCGCCGAAGGGGACCCGCATCTTGCCGTCGAAGAGGCCGACGATGGCGACGTCGCTCGCGAAGCTCGTGTAGAAGTCCTTGGCGGGGAAGAGGTGGACCTCGACGGGCTTGCCGCCGGCCGAGGGGATCCAGTGCTGCAGCCGGGTGCGCTCCTCTTCGAGCACCCACGCCACCTGGCGGGCGTAGCGGTCCCCCCGGGCCGTGGGATAGCGCACCTCGAAGTGGTCCGAGTGGAAGGTCGAGTAGGAGGCCGCGAGGTCGCGGTCCATGGCGAGCTGCCGGCGGCGCTGCTCCCCGCGCGGCTCGGGGAGCTGGGAGTCGGCCTTCGCGCTGAGCTTGATGGCGGTGTCGTACTCGCCGGCGGCGGCGAACAGCTCGGCCAGCGCGAAGAGAGTGGTGGCGGCGGGGCGGCGGCCGGCGAGGTCGGTCTTCGCCAGGCGGACGAGGATCTCGCGCGCCTCGGCGTCGCGGTCGAGCTCGTGGAGCGCCCTGGCGCGCAGGCGGACGAGGTCCGCCGGCGCGCTCTCGACGCCCAGGGGCGCGGCCAGGGGATCGGTCAAGCGGACCACCTCGGCCCAGCGGTGCTGCTCGGAGAGCGCGCTCCCCGCCCGTTCGGCGATGCGGAGGAGGCGGGGCGGCAGGACCCCGCCCGCGGCGGCCCGCGCCTGGAGCGATGGCAGGGCCGCCAGGGCCTTGGCCTCCTGGTGATGGCTCCAGGTGTCGGCATCTTCGAGGACGGCGCCGGCCGGCGCGAGCTCCGCCCCGCCCGGCACCTGCAACACCGCGTTGCCGATCACCAGGCGCAGGCCCTGGCCGCAGGTGGCGGCGCTGACCGTGGCGGGGAGAGCGAGGGGGTGCCTGGGGCCCTCCGGCGGCAGGCGCGCCTCCTCGGGGACCCCGAGCTGGAAGAGCGGGAAGAGGAGTGGGCGCGCCACGAGGGCGGCCAGGGCGGGGGCCGCGAAGAGGCTGGCGCGCGGCACCGGTTCGAGCCGCCAAGCATGGCGGAGGAGGGCCTCCGCCTCGGGCATCCGGTCCTGGCTCGCGGCGACCTGGGCGGCGACGTACCAGGGCTCGGCGAGACGCGAGCCCATCTCCACCATGCGCTTGAAGTCGGCCTCCGCGCGGTCCTCCTCGTCCGTCTGGGCCTCGGCGAACCCGGCCTCCATGCGCAGGCCGTCGTCGTCCAGGCCATGGCCGATCGCCTTCTGGTACAGCCAGCCGGTCTCCGCCCGCCGCATCCGCCGGAACGAGAGCCGGGCGCGGAGGAGGTCGGCGAGCGGATAGGGCGGGGACTCCGGAAAGCCCTGGAGGATGGTTTCCGCCCCGCGCAGGTCCCCCTCTTCCAGCAGGTACTGCGCCCGCCAGAGCTCCTGGACCTCCCGCAGCCGCCGGTCGCCCGGCGTCACCGCCAGCCTCCGCGCGATCTCGGCCCGGTCCGCGCCCGAGGCGAGGGCCGCCCGCAGCGGGGCGAGCGCCCCGAGTTCGAGGCGGGCCGCCGCCGGACCGAACCCGGCCGAGCCCGCCGCCGCCGCCGCTCGGGCCGCGGCATGCCGGCTCGCCACCCCCCAGCCGAGCGCTCCGGCGAGGAGCACGGCGGCCACCGCCCCCACGCCCAGCGCCTCCCTCTTCTTCCCGGCTCGTACGAGGGTGAAAGCACCCGCGGCACCGAGCAGGAGAACGAGAGCCGCCGTCCACCACGGCCCGTGCGGCCCCCCCGGCGCATCCGTCACGGGGACGGTGGCCGCCGGGGAGACGGGGGTGCCGCTGGGGAGCACCGGCGCGGCGTCCGCGGGATCGCTGGTCGTCCGCAGATCGACGAGCTTCCAGCCGCCTTCGTTCACCAGACGGAGGTCGAGGGTCTCGTCGAGCCCGGAGGCGAGCTCGATCCCGAAGACGGCCCGCTGGGGGTCGGAGCGGCCGGGGGTCAGGAGCAGCCAGGTCGCGCCGTCCGCCGGCCCCCCGCGCGCCGCGATCTCGGAGAGCGCCGCTCCCCGCCCCATCCGGCGCAGGGGAGAGCCGGCCGCCAGCCGCTCCCACCAGGCCTCCGGCCCGCGTTGGATATAATCGGCCGCCATCCCGACCGCCGCCTGCTCGGCTTCCGACAGAATGCGCGGCCGCGCATCCTTAGCGGCCTCTTCCGGCTCGACCACCGGCCGGTAGCTCGGCGCCGCCAGGGCGAGAGCCGCCGGAACCAGGACCAGGAAGACGGCTACCCGCGAGACGACTCGTCCGTTCATCGCCCATCCCATCGTTTCAGTCGGAGGAGCGGCTAGGATATCAAAGGATGGCGACGAGAAGGACGGCGCACGCCCGGCGGGCGCCGCGAACGCTCAAGGCAGCCGTCCCTCGAGGAGGGCGCTCATCGTCGGCCCGTCGATGTTTCCACCGGAGAGGATCACCCCCACCCGGCGGCCTGGCGCCTGGACCACCCCCGAGAGGAGCGCCGCCACCCCCAGGGCCCCCGAGGGCTCGACCACCAGCTTCATCCGATAGAAGAGGAAGAGGACCGCCTCGACGATCGCCTCCTCGGTCACCGTCTGCATGTCGGCCACGTATTCGCGGACCAGGGGGAAGGTGACCTTGCCCAGGGACGGGGTGCGGGTGCCGTCGGCGATCGTCTTCGGGTTGTGGACGGTCTGGAGCGTGCCGGTGCGGAAGGAGCGGGTGGCGTCGTCGGCCAGGGCGGGCTCGATGCCGATCACCCGGCAGCCGGGGTCCACGCCGCGGGCGGCGACCGCCGTGCCGGAGAGGAGACCGCCGCCGCCGCAGGGAGCGAGGAGGAGATCCAGGTGCTCCAACTCCGTGAGCATCTCCAGGGCGACCGTCCCCTGGCCGGCGACCACCCGGCGGTCGTCGTAGGGGGGCACCAGGCAGTAGCCGTGCTCCACCTCCAGCCGGCGGGCGATCTCCTCCCGGCTCTCGGTGTCGGGGTCGTACTCGACCACCTGGGCGCCGTAGCCCTCGGTCGCTGCCCGCTTGGTGGCCGAGGCGGTGCGCGGCATGACGATCACCGCCTGCACCCCCATCTCGCGGCAGGCCAGGGCCACGGCCTGAGCGTGGTTGCCCGAGGAGAAAGCGATCACCCCGCGCCGCTTCTCCTCCGGGGAGAGCTGCGAGATGGCGTTCCAGGCGCCGCGGATCTTGAAGGCGCCGATGCGCTGGAAGTTCTCGCATTTCAAGAACACCTGGGCGCCCACCCGCTCGTCCAGGGTGCGCGAGGTGACGATCGGGGTGTGGTGGGCGACGCCGCGCAGCCGGAGGGCGGCGGCCTGGATTTCGGGGAAGAGGTCGTCGGACATGGGGGAGGATTGTTCCACAGAACCGTTCGGGGCAGAATGAGGGGTTCTACAGGGAGCGAATGCGAGCCATGAAGATCTCCAAGTACCTCCACTCCTGCCTCCTCTTCGAGCACGAGGGGGAGAAGCTGCTGTTCGACCCCGGGAAGTACTCCTCCATCGAGGGCCGGGTGAAGCCCGAGACCTTCGCCGATGTCGCAACCGTCGTCCTCACCCACGATCACCCCGACCATCTCTATATGGAGTCGCTCAAGCCGATCCTCGCGAAGAGCGGAGCCGCCGTGATCGCGAACGGCGAGGTCGCCGCCAAGCTCAGGAAGGAGGGGATCGAAGCGATCGTCCTCGACGAAGGGACGCGCCAGGCCGGCCCGTTCGTGTTGCGCGCGATCGCTGCCCAGCACGAGCCGATCCTCTCGGACACGCTGCCGCGGAACACTGCCTTCCTCGTCAACGAACGGGTCTTGAACCCCGGCGACTCGCTGGCGCCTTCGCTCGCCGAATGGAAGGGCGTCGAGCTCCTCATCCTCCCGGTGATGGCGCCCTTCCTGACCGAGGTCGGCGTCGCCGCCTTCGCGCGGCAAATGGAGCCGCGCCGGATTCTCCCTGTGCACGACGGGTACGCCAAGGAGTTCTTCCTCGAGCAGCGCTACCTGAACTACGGCGCGTACTTCGAGAAGCTTAGGGTTCAGTTCCACCCCCTGACCGAGCCGGGGGCGAGCATCGAGCTCTGAGCGAGTCAGCTCTCTCCATAGCTGCTTGCCGAATTGCGCTAGGATCTCGTCCAGTGCCGGTGGAACGGTCGTTCGTGTGCTCGTACTCGACCCGTTTGTCGTCACCGCGTGCGTGCACGCCATCACAGATTGCATGCACGCGGTCATGGTGAGCCTGCACGCGGTCACGGATTGCATGCACGCGGTCAGGTAGTGTCCTATTTTGAAATTCCGCGCGCGAATCCCGCCTAACCCGTTGATTCTGCGATAGCTTCCCCCCCTGTAAGGGGGGAAGCGTTCCCCTCTGCCACACACAGCGGCCCCGAGCGAAGCTCTGACCCTCCGCCCGGAGCCTGACCGAGCACAGGAGCTAGTCCTATGCCCAGCTTGTCGCAGTCTACCCCGCCCCCCGTCCCGCCTGCCATCGACCTTTCCGAGGTCACGGAGGCCACCCGCCGCGCCCTCTATGACGCCGTCGTAGCGGTCCACTTCACCATGACCCCGGAGGAGGTCCGGGAGGCCCGCAAACAGGAGGAGTGGTACCAGCGCTACGGGCCGGATGAGTGCCGCTTGACGGTGCTCTACCTGGCCGGCCGGTGGTTCGCCTACTACCGGATCTGGGATGCCGGTGACGACGCCCCCGAAGATCAGGAATGGGTGATCGTCCGCGTCGAATCGAGTCTCTCCCACCCCTACGGGGTCGAGTTCTACGAGGTCTAGCCCATGGGATTCTGGAATCCAAGCCAAGACCGAGAAGCCCGCGTAGCGGCCTGCAAAGGCATCTACAGCCCGATGAAGTACAGCGTCCGCGTAGACGACGACCATGCACGCTGGCGCTACCGGATCGCCGCTGCCGCCATCTGGGGCGAGAGCGTCAGCGTGGCGAGCTTTTTCATCTTCTGCGCCGAGTACGTCATCCGCCACCATCGCGGCTTGAAGGACGTGCGCCGCACCATCCGGCTTGTCGAAGCAGAGATGCGCAAGCGCAAGCGACGGGAGCAACTGGCGGAGAAAAGAGCGAAGAGGGAGGCGCTCAAGTTATGGAAAGGATGAAGGCTGCTCACTTCACCGTTGCTGCCGATATCGAGCAGTCGGCCAGGTGGAAGCAAGCCGCAGAGGTCGCGGGGCATCTCTCCATCGGCACCTGGCTCGCGGAAGCGGCAGACGTTCATGCACAGCCCCGGCCCCGGGCCGCGCCTGCCGTCCCCCCGTCGCTCGTGGCCCCGGCTCCCTCGCCCATCTCCCTGTCGTGGCGCCGGGGCGGCCGGTTCCCAGTCGTCATGGAGGACAGCGAGGAGGTCGAGCGGGAGGGGATCATCTCGCCCCCGTTCGGGATCTTCCGGGGCAACGGCGGCGGCGGGCAGGTCTGGGAGGGAAGCAAGGCTTACTCCCTGGTCTACATCCCCGAGCGGCGCATCCTGGCAAGCTTCCGCTTCGTCGGGAAAGCTCGGAAGCTCGCCGCCGAGCTGGCGCCTACGCTCTTGCATGGGCACCCGCCACCCGGGCCGGCAGAGGAGGGGCGGAGATGAGCGGCGGCCTCAAGGTCGCAAGCTTCACCGTCCATGCCACGGCCGAGCAGTCGGCGCGGTGGAAGCGGGCGGCGGAGGCAGAAGGACACAGGGCGGCCGGTACCTGGCTCGCGGCGGCAGCGGACGCCTACCTGAAGGCCCGCGCCAGGGCCGGGGCTCCCGTCCCCCTGGCGTGGCACCGGCGGCGGTTCTCCGTCATCCTGGAGGGCGCGGAGGCGGTCACGGTAAGCGGGCACGTTTCCCCGCCGTTCGGGTCTTTCGCGGGGACGCAAGAAGGCCCCGCGGCTTACGCAGGGAGGAGGCGGCACGTCCTGATGCACCTCCCTTCCGGCCGGATCATTGCCACCCTCCGGAGCTTCGCGCACTGCAAGGCACTGGCGGCGGAGCTG
>JAXDLD010000100.1:0-6742 GCA_034666805.1 Acidobacteriota bacterium | reverse complement strand
AGGAAGATCACCCCGCCGTGGTCCCGGCGCTTCTGCACCCAGGCCTTCAAAAGCACCCGCGCGCCGATGTCCGCCGTCGTCAAGCTCCCCGCGCCGCGCCGCTTCATGCCGCTCTCTACCGCCTCCGTCATCTCGTCTCCTGGTCCGCCTCGCGGTATTCATCCTTCAAGGCGATGTAGCGGTCGCGGGTCTCGGCGATCCGCCGCGCCTCTTCTTCGGTCAGGGGCCGCGCCACCCGCGCCGGAATCCCCAGGACGAGGTGCCCCGCCGGCACCCGGTGCCCGGGCGCCACCACCGCTCCCGCCCCCACCTGGGCCCCGGCCTCGACCACTGCGCCGTCGAGCACCCGGGCGCCGATGCCGATGAGCGCCCCGTCCTCGATCGTGCAGCCGTGGAGGACGACCTGGTGCCCCACCACCACCCCGGCCCCGATCACCAGCGGATGGCGGACGTGGGTGACGTGCAGGACCGACCCGTCCTGGATATTGGTGCCCGCCCCGATGCGGATTGAATTGACGTCCCCCCGGGCCACGGTGTGGAACCAGAAGGAGACGTCGTCGCCGGCCGTGACGTCGCCGATCAGGTGCGCGCCCGGCGCCAGCCAGACCCGGCTGCCCAGCCGCGGCAGGCGGCCCCGGTAGGGGTGGATGGGCATGGCCCGAAGCCCCTTACTTCCCGGCCGGGAGCACCGGCTGAACGGAGAAGAGGATCTTCTCGTAGGCCGGGCGGAGCGCGGCGAAGAGAGCGCGCGGGGCGACCCCCATCAGGTCGACGCTCTCCGGGCCGACCGGCAGCTTGAGCACGAGGAGGCTGCGGGCCGACGCTCCCTTGCCGCTGTCCATCTGCACCAGGATGCCGCGGGTCCCGGTCGTGCCTACCAGGCGGACGGCGACGAGCGGCGCCGCCCAGGTGTCGTCCTTCTTGTCGTTCTCCTGGATCGAGCGCACCGTCTCCTCCGGCTTTCGGAGGTCGGCGGGGCTGGGGCGGACGAAGACCGAGCGCGGGTCCTTCCCCGGATCGACCCCGGCGGGCGCCAGCCACAGGCCCTTCTTCTCAGGGTCCGGGACCACCTGCCAGTCGACGGGGATCTCGACGCTGTAGGGGAAGACCTTGCCATCCGGCCCGATCAGGTCGATCCGCCGGGTCGTGGGGGCCGGCGCGGCGGACGGGGCCGGCGGAGCGGTGGCGGCCGCGGTTACCGCGCAAATCGCGAACGTTGCAAACGTTGCGATCAGGAACAGGGATGGAATCAGGCGTCTATCGCGCATCGGGCGAATCGCTCCAGAGGGATCGTTGTCGAGGAGGCGGCACCGCGGCGAGCGCGGGCCGGCTCGCGAGAGCATGGCATAAAATCCGCCGGTGTCCAAAGCCGGAACGTCCAAAGCCGGAATGCCCAAAGCCAGCCCGGCCGTACCGACCGTCGACGTCGTCATCCCGGCCCTGAACGAGGAGGCCTCGCTCCCCCAGGTCCTCGCCGACCTGCCCCACCCGCCGGTCCGCCGGGTAGTGGTGGCGGACAACGGCTCGGCCGACGGCACGGCGCGGGTGGCGCGGGAGGGCGGCGCGGTCGTCGTGCCGGCGGCCCGCAGGGGCTATGGCAGCGCCTGCCTGGCCGGCCTCGCCTATTTGCGGGAGAACGGTCCGCCCGAGGTCGTGGCCTTCGTCGACGCCGACTACTCGGACCACCCGGAGGAGCTCCCCCTCCTCCTCGCCCCCCTCTTCTCCGGCGCCGCCGACCTCGTCATCGGCTCCCGGGTCCTGGGAGAGCACGAGCGCGGCGCCCTCCTCCCCCAGGCGCGGGCGGGCAACGTCGTCGCCTGTCTCCTCATCCGGCTCCTCTACGGCCACCGCTACACCGACCTCGGACCCTTCCGCGCCGCCCGCTGGGAGGCCCTGGAGCGGCTCGGCATGTCCGACCCCGACTTCGGCTGGACGGCGGAGATGCAGGTCAAGGCGCTCCGCCACGGCCTCCGGGTGGCCGAGGTGCCGGTCCGCTACCGCCGCCGGATCGGGGTGTCGAAGATCACCGGCACCTTCGCCGGGACCGTGCGCGCCGGCTATAAGATCCTCTGGACGGTCTTACGCTACAGCCAGGGAGGCGGGGGGAACAGTTGAGCGAACCGATACGTTGTGAGACAGAGATCGAGGTCCGCTACGCGGAGACCGATCAGATGGGGGTGGTCCACCACGCCAACTACGTGGTCTGGTTCGAGCTCGCCCGCACCCGGCTCTGCGCCCTCTCCGGCTTCCACTACGCGGAGATCGAGAAGATGGGCTACCTCCTCATGGTGACCGGGGTCGAGGCGCGCTACCGGAAGCCCGCCCGCTACGGCGACACCGTCCAGGTGGTCGCCTGGGGGGAGCGCCTGGCGAGCCGCGGCCTGCGCTTCGCCTACGAGGTGAGGCGGGGCGAGGAGCTCCTGGCGACCGGGGCGACCGACCACATCTGGGTGGAGAGGGCCACGGGCCGCCCCTCCCGCGCCCCCGAGGCGGTGCGGGGTCCCTTCCGCCGGCTGGCCGGGCTGCCCGATCTGCCGGAGGAAGGCTGATTCCATCCACCCGGGTGCCGGGACCGTACCTATTTGCGGAGTAGAAAAGGAGAAACGACGATGAAACGCACGATATGGCTCACGCTCGCCACCCTGGCCGTCCTGGCCCTGGCCGCCGCCAGCCTTGCCGCCGGAACCGCCGCCGGGAGCGGCGCCGCGCCGCAGCCCACCGCGATGGCTCCCGCCCCGACGACGGCCGCCCCGGGGCCGCTGACCGTCTATACCGACAAGGTCGCGAAGAGCGACGACGAGTGGAAGAAGGTCTTGACCTCCGAGCAGTACCGGGTGCTGCGCAAGGCGGGGACCGAGTTCGCCGGGAGCGGCTCCCTGCTCCACAACCATGCCAAGGGGGTCTACCGCTGCGCCGCCTGCGGCCAGCTCCTCTTCAGCTCGGACACCAAGTTCGAGTCCGGCACCGGCTGGCCGAGCTTCTGGAAGCCGTTCGCGCCGCAGAGCGTGGTCGAGAAGAAGGACGGCACCCTGGGGATGGAGCGCACGGAGGTGCTCTGCAGCCGCTGCGGCGGGCACCTGGGCCATGTCTTCGACGACGGCCCGGCGCCGACTCACCTGCGCTACTGCATGAACTCGGCGGCCCTGAAGTTCGAGCCCACGAAGTAAGGGAGGAAAACCATGAGCGAGACCAAGACGACCCACGAGAAGGTGGCCAAGAGCGACGCCGAATGGCGGCAGCAGCTCACCCCCGAGCAGTACAAGGTAGCGCGCCAGCACGGCACCGAGCCGGCCTTCCGCAACGAGTACCACGACAACAAGAAGGCTGGCACCTACCTCTGCGTCTGCTGCGGCCAGCCGCTCTTCAGCTCGGAGGCCAAGTACGACTCCGGCACCGGCTGGCCGAGCTTCTGGCAGCCGGTCGACGAGGAGGCGGTAGCGGAGAAGAGCGACAACAGCTTCTTCATGCGGAGGACCGAGGTGCTCTGCAGCCGCTGCGACGCCCACCTCGGCCACCTCTTCAACGACGGCCCCAAGCCGACCGGTCAGCGCTACTGCATGAACTCGGCGGCGATGACGTTCGCGCCGAAGGAGTAGCCCCGAAGGGGCCTCCGGGACCTTCCAGAACCTCTTCGGAACCTTCCGCAGTCCCTCGGGGAGCCGAGAGGACGCCTCCAGACGCTTCCGCAACCCCTCCGGGAGCGTCTGGAGTCCCTCCGGGATCTCCCGAAACCTCTCCGGTGGCTTCCCGAACCTCTCCGTGGCTGTCCGCAACCCGTCCGGGATCTCCCGGAGGCCTTCCGGGATCTTCCGGAGCTCCTTCGGGAGCTTCCGGACGCCCTGCAACTCCTTCGGGACGCGCGGAAAGTCCGCGGGGAGGCGTCCAAAGTAACTTTCCAGGCCTCAAAGGTCGAGCTGCACGCGAGAAAAGTAGAGCCGAGCGGGGTGCCAGCCGATCCGCACCGGCTCAACCTTGCCTTGGAAACGCTTCAAGAGAGCCCGGAGCGCCTGCCAAGGATCTTCCCCCGCGGGGCAAAGCTAAACCCTCCGAGGGAAAGCTCCCGCCCTCGGAGGGAACCATCGATCCCTCGCTGTACTTCAGGAATCCCTGTGAGGGATTTGTATTTCCCCAGGAGGGATTGGCAATTCCCTGGGAGGGTCTGGCGGTCCCTCCGGGGGCTCAAGATATCCCTCCGAGGGACCGGAGTTGCCCTCCGGGGGATGGGAGTTGCCCTTGGAGGGATCGGGATGGCCCCGGGAGGGTTTGGGTTTGCCCCCGAGCGGGGTGCCAGCGGCACCGCGCCGATCCCACCCGTTCAACTTTCCACCCCGCTCTTCCGTACAACTCCGTAGAGCCATGCGGAGGATCGCCATCGTGGGTGCGGGCCAGGCCGGGTTGCAGCTCGGCTTCGGGCTGCTGGAGCAGGGAGCCGCCGTCACCCTGGTCGCGGAACGCTCCGCCGACGAAGTCTATAACAGCCGCCTGACCGCCACCGCCGGCCTCTTCGCCACCGCCCTCTCCCATGAACGGGAGCTCGGCCTCGACCTCTGGGCCGGCGAGGCGCCGCTCATCGACGGCGTCCACATCGACTTCTGTATCGCGCCACGGAACCTCCTCCTGACCGTCGAGGGGCGCTTCGACGGACCCTGCCGGGCCGTCGACCACCGGCTCAAGATGTCGGCCTGGATGCGCGAGTTCGAGCGCCGGGGAGGGCGGCTCGCCGTGCGCGCCGCCGGCCTCTCCGACCTCGAAGTGCTCGCCGCCTCGAACGACGCGGTCTTCGTGGCCACCGGCAAGGGGGCCTTGAGCGCCATCTTTCAGCGCGACGACTCCCGGAGCTGCTTCAGCAAGCCCGAGCGCAACCTGGCCGCCCTCACCCTCTCCGGCCTGCGGCCCTGGCCCGGCATCCCCTACCATCACCCGGCCAAGTTCAGCAACCCTCGAAGACGACGCTCCAGCAGGCCTCGCCGCGCCGGCCCAGGAAGGGGATCCAGAAGATCTCGCCCTGGCCGTTGGTGACTCCCGGGCCGTCGGTGACCGTTTCATCTCCGCCTTCGACGATCCATCCGGCTACTTCCCCTGGCTGGACGACCTCCGCGCGGCGCGCCGCTTCATCGCCCGGCAGACCGGCCGCCCCTGGTTGTCGACAGCCGCCGCCGCCCGACTCGCCGCGGGCGGTCCGCAGGTGGCCCACAAGCTCGGCCTGCGCCCGGTGCCGGAAACGCCGCCGGTCTACCGCGGGACCTGACCCCGTTCGCACGTCGAGCGGACTTCGCGTGCTAACATAGGCGAAGTTCAATAGCTGTATCGCCTAGAGGGGAGGTCCCCATGCCCGGGAGTCCGCGGCCGCGCACCGTCGTCTCGATCTACGGCATCTCTATCGCCATCCTCATCCTGACTCTCGCGGCCTCCGCCTCGGCCCAGGTCCAGCGCGGGGCGGACCTCTCGGCCCTCTCCCCCCTCTTCCCGGCGGACAACTGGTGGAACGTCGACGTCAGCGCGGCCCCGCTCGACCTCGTGAATGGCGGCAACTACATCAACTTCATCGGCCCGACCCGAGGCCTCCATCCGGACTTCGGGGGTGACGTCGATCCCTCGAACCCGGCCTCGACCGCCATCTATGGGATGGTCTACGTCTCGGTGCCGGGCAGCCAGCCGGTCGAACCGGTCACCTTCGTCGAGTTCGGCGACCAGAGCGATCCTGGCGCCCCCGGGCGGGCGCCCGGCTACCCCATCCCGGTCGAAGCGCGGACGGAAGGGAAGTGGATCGAGGGGGGCGATCCGGGCGGCGGGGCCTCCGGCGACCATCACATGCTGATCGTCGATCGCGACAACCGCATCCTCTACGAGCTCTACCACACGCACTGGAACCCCGCCCTCGCGCGGTGGGAGGCGGGCTCGGGGGCCATCTTCTCCCTCGACAGCGACGCCCGGCGGCCCGACACCTGGACGAGCGCCGATGCCGCGGGCCTCGCCATCCTCCCTGGGCTCATCCGCTACGACGAGGCCTTCGGGCCCAACCCCATCCGCCACGCCTTCCGCTTCACCGTGCGCGATACGAACGGCTACGTCTTCCCCGCCTCCCACGAGGCCGGATCGCGGGCGGGCGCGCCGCCCATGGGGACCCGCCTGCGCTTGAAGGCGGGCACGGTCATCTCTCCGACCCTCCCCGCCTACGTGCAGAAGATCTTCCAGGCCATGAAGACCTACGGCCTGATCGTCGCCGACAACGGCAGCGACATGTACATCCAGGGCGCCTACGATACCCGCTGGGACAACGGAGTCTTGAATCCGGCCTTCTCGGGCCTGAAGGCGAGCGACTTCGAGGTCGTCGCGCCCGGCTGGCAGCCGGCGGTCGCCACCGCCACCGGGGCGCTCCAGCTCTACACCGTGCCCCCTTGCCGCCTCCTGGACACCCGGAACCCGAGCGGCCCCGGGGGTGGTCCGGCCCTGCCGCCCGGCGGCCAGCGGGTGATCGCCATCTCAGGGAGCTGCGGCATCCCGGCCAGCGCCAAGGCGGTCGCGGTCAACATCACGGTGGTCGCCGCGCCCCAGGCCGGCCGGGTCGGCTTCTTCCCCGGCAACGCGCTCGCCCCCAGCACCGCTTCCGTGAACTTCTCGGCTGGCCAGACCCGGACCAACAACGCCCTCTTGATGCTCGCCTCCTCCGGCACCGGCACCCTCGGCGTGCAGAATTTCGCCGGCGCCGGCTTGAACCTGATCCTCGACGTGAGCGGCTTCT
>JAXDLD010000099.1:0-3477 GCA_034666805.1 Acidobacteriota bacterium | reverse complement strand
TGCGCTTCGACCTCCGCTGCGGCACCCTGGCCAAGGGCTTTCGGGTGGAGGGGGATTTCGGGCGGATCGAGGCGATCGAGGCGAGCCTGGACGGCCAGCCGCTCCCCCCCTCCCGGGTGCGGCTGGGGCTGGACACCCCCTACCCGGGCGGCCCGATCGCCCCGCGCGCGCTCCTCGCCCGGGAGTGGCCGGGCCTCTCCCCGGCCGCGGGCGGGCTGCGACTCTGGGTGCACGACGCGGCGAGCAACGTAGCCCGCCGCGAGCACGATCCCGAGACCGAGAAGGGCCTCCGGGCCCTGGGGTACATCCAATGAACGGACCGGTCCAGCCTCCCGGCACGACGGAGAAGGTCCAGGCGGCGAGCGCCCTGGTCGTCGCTCCGCACTACGACGACGAGGTTCTCGGCTGCGGCGGTCTCGCCGCCCAATTTGCTGATGCCGGAGCCGCCGTGCGCGTCCTCTTCCTCTCCGACGGCGGCGGTGGGACCACCCTGGAAGATGCCGAGCGCGACGCCTATCGAGAGCGACGCCGGGAGGAGTCGGCGCGGGCGGGCGAGGCTTTGGGGATCGTCGGCAGCGACCACCTGGACCTCCCGGACGGCGAGTTGGGCCAGCGGCTGCCGGAGATCGTCGAGGGCCTCTCCCGCGCCCTCCTGACCCTCCGGCCGGAGATCCTCCTCGTCCCCTCGCCGCTCGAAGTGAGCCGCGATCACCGGGCGGCCTTCGCCGCCGTCCACCGCCTGCTCTCCTCACTGCGCCCCGGCCCTGCCGGCGATCCCCCCTGGGCGAACCTCCGGGTCCTCCTCTACGAGGTCAACCATCCGGCCTACCCCGATCTCCTGGTCGACGTCACCGCCGAGGAGCCCCGGCTGCGGGCGGCGATGGCCTGCTACGCCAGCCAGGAGGAGCGGCACGGCTACCTCGACGCCTCGCTCGGCCTCCGCCGCTTCCGCACCCTCACCCTCCCGGCGGGCACCGGCCTCGCCGAGGGCTACCGGCGGCTCGCGGTCGCCGATTTCACCACCCGGAGCCTCGCCCAGCTCATCCGCCATCTCGGGGGCCTGCCGGAGATCCAGGAGGTGCGGGAGGGGCCGCGGATCTCGGTCGTCGTCCGCACCAAGGACCGGCCGGCCTTCCTCGCCGAGGCGCTCGCGAGCCTCGCCCTAGGGACCTACCGGAATGCCGAGGTGGTCCTCGTCAACGACGGCGGCCAGCCGCCCGCGGTCCCCGCCGGCTACCCGCTGCCGGTCGTGCGGGTCGACCTCCCGGAGAGCCGCGGCCGAGCCGCCGCCGCCCAGGCGGGGGTGGAGGCGGCCACGGGCGACTATGTCGCCTTCCTGGACGACGACGACCTGGCGGCGCCCGAGCACCTGGCGACCTTGGCCGGCCTCGCCGGCGGCGCCGGGGTGCGGGTTGCCTATACCGATGCCGCGGTGGCGGTCTACGAGCTCGACGCCGAGGGCTGGGTCTGCCGCGAGCGCCGGCTCCCCTACAGCCGCGACTTCGATCCCGACGTCCTCCTGGTCGACAACTACATCCCCTTCAACACCCTGTTGATCGAGCGCCGGCTCTTCGTCGAGGCCGGCCCCTTCGACCTCTCGCTCCCCTTCTTCGAGGACTGGGACCTCCTGATCCGGCTTGCCACCTTGACCCCCTTCCACCACCTGGCCCGGGTCACCTGCGAGTACCGGCACTTCCGGGGCGCCGGCCATCACATCTTCGGCGAGCGCCCGCGCGAGCGCGGCGACTTCCTGGCGGTCAAGGCCCGGGTCCTCTCCAAGCACGCGGCCCTCCTGCCGCCCGCCGCCCTGGCCCGGGCGATCGACCGCCTGCGCGCCGATCTGGTTTCGGTGCAGGAGGCGCGGGGGGCGGCGCGCCGGGAGACCGCCGAGGTCCGCCGCGAGACCGACGAGCTGCGCCGGGAGCTGGCCCGGCAGGGGGAGGCGTTCGCGGCGGAGCGCGGGGAGCTGGGGCGCGAGCTTTCCGCCCTCGGCTGGCAGCTCCACGAGACCGAACGCGACCTCGCGATCTTGCGGAACGCCCACGAGGAGCTCTCCCGCGAGCGCTTCCGCTTCGAGGAGCTCTACCACCAGGCCAACGGCGACCTCGCCGCTCTCCAGAACGCCCACGCGGTCCTCGACCAGGAGGTCGGGCGGCTCTATGGCGAGGAGGAGAAGCTGCGGGCGGCGGTTGCCGAGCGGGACCTCCATCTCGGCCGGACCTACGGCGAGATCGAGCGCCTGAACCGTCTCCTCCAGGAGATGCAGGCCACCCGCGCCTGGCGCGCCCACGAGTGGCTCGAGCGCCGCAAGCCATGACCCGGATCGCTCTCCTCTCCTCCGAGCCCATCCGGCCGCGCATGGCCGGGATCGGCATCCGCTACCTGGAGCTTGCCCGGCGGCTGCCGCGCTACGGTTTCGACGTCCGCCTGGTCTCCCCGGCGGCGCCGGAGGAGACGGCGGCCTTGGGGGTACCGGTGACAACGTCCTCCGATATCCGGCCGTTCGAGCGCGGGCGCCTGGCGGCGATCCTCGCGGGCTGCGACGCCGCGGTCGCCCAGGGCCAGCTCGGGAACGACCTGCTCCTGGAGCTCCCCGGCCTGCCAACGGCGATCGACCTCTACGACCCCTGGCTGGTCGAGAACCTCTCCTATGTCGCGACTCTCGGGCTCGACCCCTACCGGAACGACCATGCGACCTGGGTCCTCCAGCTCTCCCGCGGCGACTTCTTCCTCTGCTCCTCCGAGGAGCAGCGGACCTTCTACCTCGGCTTTTTGGCCGCCCTCGGCCGGGTCAACCCGGAGCGGATCGCGAACGACCCCGACCTCGATACCCTGATCGCCCCCGTCCCCTTCGGCGTCCCCGACGAGCTGCCGCCCCACCGGCCGGTCCTCCCCGGCCGGGCGTCGGGAGAGCGCCGGCTCCTTTTTGGCGGGCTCTACGACTGGTACGACCCCTGGACCCTCCTGGACGCCCTGGCCCGCGAGGAGATGTCGGGCCGCCCCTGGACTCTCCTCTTGATCCGCAACCCCAACCCGGAGGCCACCCCGCAGCGGCTCTTCGCCGAGGTCGAGGCCCGCTGCCGGCTCCTCGGCTGGTGGGGGAGCCGGGTGCAGGTCCTCGACTGGATTCCGGCCGAGCGCCGCTACGACCTCCTGCGCGACGTCGACCTCCTGGTCGCCCCGCATCGGCCGAGCCTGGAGACCCGGCTCTCGCTGCGCACCCGGTTTTTGGACGCCCTGGCCGCCGGCTGCCCGGTGGTCACGAGCGAGGGGGGGACCATGGGCCGGCTCCTCGCCGAGCACCGCGCCGGCTGGGTGGTGCCGCCGGGCGACCCCGCCGCCCTCGCCCGGGCCCTCGCCGAGGCCCTCGACCGGCCGGAGAACCCGGCGGCCGCCACGGCCCGGCGGGAGGGAGCGCGCGAGCTGCTCGCCGGCTTCACCTGGGAGCGCGCCCTGGCTCCCCTGGTCCGCTTCTGT
>JAXDLD010000098.1:0-6420 GCA_034666805.1 Acidobacteriota bacterium | reverse complement strand
CCCAAGGGGGTTCAGGTCCCGCACGGGGCGGTGGTCAACTTCCTCGCCGCGATGAGCCGGCGGCCGGGGATGACGAGCGCCGACACCCTCTTGGCCATCACCACCCTCTCCTTCGACATCGCCGGGCTGGAGCTCTACCTGCCGCTCGTCAACGGCGCCCGGGTGGTGCTGGTGCCGCGCGACGTGGCGCAGGCCGGCGAGCAGCTCCTGGACCGCCTCGTGCGCTCCGGCACCACGGTCCTGCAGGCGACCCCAGCCACCTGGCGGCTGCTCCTCGGGGCGGGCTGGAAGGGGGACGGCAGGCTGAAAGTTCTCTGCGGCGGCGAGGCGCTGCCGCGCGACCTCGCGGACTCTCTTTTAGAGGCCTGCGGCTCGCTGTGGAACGTCTACGGCCCGACCGAGGCGACGATCTGGTCGATGCTCCACGAGGTCCGGAAGGGGGGCCGGATCACCCTCGGCCGGCCGCTCGCCAACACCCAGATCTACCTCCTGTCGCCGCGCTCGACGCCGGTCCCCGCGGGGGTCCCCGGCGAGCTCCACATCGGCGGCGCCGGCCTCGCCCGCGGCTATCGCGGCCTTCCCGCGTTGACCGCGGAACGCTTCATCCCCGACCCCTGGTCGGCCGTGCTGGGGGCGCGCCTCTACAAGACCGGCGACCTCGCCCGCCACCTGCCGGACGGCACCGTCGAGTTCCTCGGCCGGATCGACCACCAGGTCAAGGTGCGCGGCTTCCGCATCGAGCTGGGGGAGATCGAGAGCGTCCTCGCCCAGCACCCAGGAATCGCCCTTGCCGTCGTCCTGGCGCGCGAGGACACGCCCGGTACGAAACGCCTCGTCGCCTACCTGGTCCCGCGGGCTCCGGGGGAGGCGCCGAAGAGTCCGGAGCTGCGCGACTTCTTGAAGGCGCGCCTCCCCGAGTACATGGTCCCGGCCCTCTTCGTGTCCTTGGCCGCCCTGCCGCTCACCCCGAACGGCAAGGTCGATCGCCGCGCCCTCCCCGCCCCGGACAAGGACCGCGCCTCCGACCGCCCGTACGTGGCGCCGTCGAGCCCGGTCGAGGAGGCGCTGGCGGCCCTCTGGGCGGAGGCCCTGGCGGTCAAGCGGGTGGGGATGAACGACGACTTCTTCGAGCTCGGCGGCGACTCGCTCCTGGTCATCCGGGTCGTCTCCAAGGCCAACAAGGCAGGGTTAGGGATCACCACCAAGATGCTCTTCCAGAACCGTACGGTGGCCGAGCTGGCGAAGGTGGCGGGGACGACCCACGTCCTCGCCGAGCAGGGGCCGGTCACCGGGGTGGTCCCCTTCACCCCGGCCCAGATCCACTTCGTCGAGCTCCAGCACACCCGGTCGCACTACCACAGCCTGGGCTCACTTTTAGCCGGCAAGGGGGAGGCGAAGCTCGACCCGTGGGCGGCCCGCGAGGCCTTCCGCGCCGTCGCCAGCCAGCACGACAACCTGCGGGTGCGGCTGGTCGAGGACGAGGCCGGCCGGCGCCTGGTGACCGACGCCCCCTGGGAGGATCTGCCTTTCGCGCGCGTCGACCTGCCGCCCCTCTCGCCCGAGTCTTGGGAGCGGGAGCTCGACGCCCTCCTGACCGCCCTGATCGAAAGCTTCGACCTCGCGCGTGGGCCACTCTTCCGCGGCGTCCTCGTCGGTCGGGGCGATCGTGGCGGGGAACTGAGCCTCGTCCTCATCGGCCACTTCTTCGTCGCCGACATCGGCTCCTGGCAGACGATCCTCGACGACTTCGACGGCGCCTATCGCGAGGCCTTGGATGGTCGGCCGGTCCGGCTCCAGGCCAAAACCACCTCGGCCCGGCAGTGGGCCGACCGCCTGGCCGAGCGCGCGCACTCGATGGACATGAAGCCGGAGAAGGAGTACTGGTTCTCGGAGGAGCGGCGGTCGGCGCCGGCCCTGCCGCTCGACTTCCCCGCGGGCGAGAACACCATGGCGTCGTCGCTCTCCGTCCGGGTCGAGCTCGGCGCCGAGGAGACCCGGGCCCTCCTCCAGGACGTGCAGCGCGCCTACGGTGTCCAGATCGACGCCATCCTCCTGACCTCGGTCCTCTACGCCTTCCTTCCCTGGACCGGCTCGAGGAAGCTCCTGATCGACCTCCTGGGGCACGGTCGCGAGCCGCTCTATGACGACGTCGACCTGACCCGGACGGTCGGGTGGCTCAACACTATCTACCCGGCGTTCCTCACCCTTCCGGATTCCGAGGATCCCGGAACCGCGGTCCGGCACGTCAACGAACAGCTGCGCAAGATCCCCAACGGGGGCATCGGTTACGGTATCCTGCGCTACCTCTCCCGCGACGAAGACTTCCTGGCGCGCGCGCGGTCGATGCCGCAGCCGGGGATCTTCTTCAACTACTTCGGCGACGACCACTCGCAGGAGCTCGCCTCGCTGACCAAGGTGGAGGGCTTCGGCGGCTATGGGCTCGACCGCCGCACCCGGCGCCTGCGCCCGCTGGCGATCGGCGTCTATATCCAGAAGGACCGCATGCTGCTCAAGTGGGAGCGCAGTACCAACATCCACCGGGTCGAGACCATCGAGGCCCTCGCGAACCGCTCGGCAGAGGTGCTGCGCTGGTTCGTCGCCAACCATTCCCGGCACGCTCGATAGGAGAGCCTTTCCATGTCTTCACGCAGTCAGGGCATGAAGTCCTTCACCACCATCTGGCTCGGGCAGCTCGTCTCGCTGCTCGGCTCCGGGCTCACCAGCTTCGCCATGGGGATCTGGGTGCTGGAGAAGAGCCACTCGGTGACCCAGTTCACCTTGACGATCGTCCTGACCAGCGCGGGGATGCTCGTCGCCCCCTTCGCCGGCGCGATCGTCGACCGGAGCGACCGGCGGACGGTCCTCATCCTCTGCAACATCGGCTCGGCGCTCTCTTCGCTCGCCCTCTTCTTATTGCTCCGGGCCGGCTCCCTCGCCGTCTGGCACATCTACATCGTCGTCGCCTGCAACTCGATCTTCAACACCTTCCAGTGGCCGGCGCTCGTCGCCGCCATCACCACCCTGGTTCCGGCGGACGATTTAGGCCGCGCCGACGGCATGCTGGAGATGGGGAACGCGGCGACGACGATCGCCGCGCCGCCGCTCGCCGGCCTCCTCATGGCGTTCACCGGCGTCTGGAACCTGCTCCTGATCGACTTCGTGACGTTCTTCTTCGCCATCGTCTCGCTCCTCCTGATCACCGTCCCCCGGCCGCCCCGGAGCGCGGAAGGCGAGACGGGGAAGAGCTCGCTCTGGCACGAGGCGGCGGTCGGCTGGCACTTCATCCGTGCCCGCCAGGGCCTCTTGGCCCTTCTCGTCTTCTTCGCCGCGGTCAACTTCTTCGCCAGCATCTGCGGCGTCGCCCTGCTGCCCATGGTGCGCGGTTTCGCCTCCCCGGCCCAGGTCGGGATCGTCATGTCGATGACCGGCATCGGCATGCTGATCGGCGGCCTGATCATGACCGCCACCGGCGGCCCCCGGCCGCGGATCTACGGCATCCTCGGGGTGGCGGCGGCGATGAGCGTCTGCTTCGTCTTGACCGGCGCCCGCCCCTCGCTCCTCACGACCTGTATCGGCACCCTGCTGTTCTTCACCGGCATTCCGATCATGAACGGCAGCAGCCAGGCGATCTGGCAGGCCAAGGTGCCGCCCGACCTCCAGGGGCGGGTCTTCGCCGTGCGCCGGATGATCGCCCAGTTCACGACCCCGATCGGCGACTTCTCCTCCGGCCCGCTCGCCGACCGGGTCTTCAACCCCCTCCTGGTGCCCGGGGGGACCCTCGCCGGCAGCATCGGCCTCCTGATCGGGGTCGGCGAGAACCGCGGCATCGGCCTCATGTTCGTCGTCCTGGCGATCTTCCCCCTGCTCATCGCCGTCTGGGGGTTCGCCAATCCGAAGGTGCGCTACGTCGAGCGCGACCTGCCGGACGCCCTGACGGAAAAGCCGGGGGCTGAAGCGGCGGAAGGCTCAGGTCTGCCGGAAAGCGCCGTGGCCCCGGCATGACGGCCATGACGACCCCTCTCCCGGAAGTCCAGGCCGACCTTGCGGCGTTCTTTCGTACCGACGCCGTTCAGGAACGTGCCGAAATCACGCGGCGGATCGAGGCCAGCCCCGGTTACGCACGGGCTCGAATCGGTGAGCAGCTCGACGGGCTCGACCTCTGGCCAGTCGTACCGCCGGGCCGGCGGGACCTCGCGGTGCCGGTCGGCCACGGCCAGGTGCGGCCGGTGCTGCTGCGGGTGCCGCGGGGCTATACCGGGGACCATGCCTGGCCGCTCCTCTACCTGCTCCACCCCGGCGGCTCGAGCGGGCCCGCCTTCATGGGCTACGCGGAGCAGCTCCTGGGGCCGCGGATCGAGAGCTTCGTCGTCGCCGCCCCCACCGGCTACCGGCAGACCGGCCTCGACGCCCCGGCCCCCTTCACGGTCGACCACCTGGCCATCCTCCAGGCGGTGCGGCGGACGGTCCATGTCGATCCCGACCGCACCTTCGCCCTCGGCTACTCGACCGGCGGCTACGCGGCCTGGGCGGTGGCCCTGCTGCACGCCGACCAGCTCGCCGGAGCGGTGGCGCTCGGCTCCGTCTTCACCGTGCCGCCGGGGGAGGACGGGCTGTGGAAGAGGGTCCTCCCCAATCTCGCCCAGGTGCCGGTGATCCATGTCTGGGGGACGCGGGACGGCCTGCCCGTCACCGCTTTCGGCGGCATGGGCGGCGGCCGCTCCATCGGCACCATGGCCGAGGTCAACCAGAGGTTCCGGACCTGGACCAAGGGGATGAACCTGCCGATCGTGGACTGCGCCATCCCCGGCCGCGGGCACGGCGGGCTCACCCCACCGGAAGGCCCCCTCTTGGACCTCCTCGCCCGGCGCCGTGCCCACTACCCGCTGACGGTCGACCACACCTTCCGCCACCTCCACCAGGGGCACTGCTACTGGCTGGAGGCCCACGCCTGGGAGGGCCCACACTGGGGCGCCGGCCTCCCGCGGATCCAGAAGCAGGCGGGTGAGAACGACGCCCGGGCCCTGGGCCGGACCGTGGGGGCGCTCCTCGGGCACCTGCGCGGCGAGATCGACGGGCAGACGATCCGGGTCGAGCGGCGGCACGTGGGCGACTTCACGGTCTGGCTGGGGGAGGGGATGGTCGACTGGGAGAGCCCGGTGGCGATCGAGGTCGACGGCCGCCAGGTTTTCGAAGGATTGCTCCGCCCTGACCTCGGAGTCTGCCTGGCCCAGGCCGCGCGGGACTTCGACTTCGCCCGCCTGCGCTGGGCCGGGGTGAGGGTCGACGCCCGCTCGGCCGCCGCGCCGGTCACCCTCCACACCGCCTTCCCGCCGCTCCTGCCTGGGAGATCCGAGGTGAAGCGATGAGCCCGAGATGGCTCCTATTCCTGGCCCTGGCCATGTCCGCCGCCGCTCCAGCGCATGCCGTCCCCTCCCTGCGGCGCTTCGCGGTCACCCGGGCGGCCTCGGCCATCAAGATCGACGGCGTGCTCGACGAGGAGGCCTGGAAGTCGGCCCTGACGATCGACCTGCCTTACGAATGGTTCCCCGGCGACAACGTGCCGCCGCGGGTTCGGACCGAAGCCAAGGTCACCTTCGACGCCGACAACCTCTACGTCGCCTTCCACTGCGAGGACCCCGACCCCGGGGCCATCCGCGCCCACCTGATCGACCGCGACGCCATCGGCACCTTCATCCAGGACGACCACGTCGGCTTCAACCTCGACACCTTCGACGACGAGCAGCGGGCCTTCCAGTTCCGGGTCAACCCCTTCGGGGTGCAGGTCGACGCCGTCTTCAGCGAGGTCAACTCGGCCGAGGACTTCTCCTGGGACGCGATCTGGGCCTCCGCCGGCCGTGTCACGAGAGACGGCTACGTCGTCGAGATCGCCATCCCGTTCCGCCAGCTCCGCTTCCCGCGCAGCTCGGCGCCCCAGACCTGGGGGATCGAGTTCTTCCGCAGCTACCCGCGGGACGTCCGCTACCGCATGTCGTCGCGCTACACCGACCGCGCCAAGGACTGCATCCTCTGCCAGGAGAACAAGGTCGCCGGCTTCGCCGGGATCGCCCCCGGGCGCAACCTGGAGCTCGACCCGACGCTCACCTCGCAGAGGAGCGACGCTCAGCCGCCCGGCGCTTTCCCGGAAGGCGGGCTGGATCGCGGCAAGACGAAGACCGACCCGGGGTTGACGGCGCGCTGGGGCTTCTCTCCCAACGCCTCCTTGAGCGCGGCGATCAACCCCGACTTCTCGCAGGTCGAGGCGGACGTGGCACAGCTCGGCATCAACACCCGCTTCGCCCTCTTCTACCCCGAGAAGCGGCCGTTCTTCCTGGAGGGCGCCGACCTCTTTCTCACCCCCCTCCAGGCGGTCTTCACACGCACCGTGGCCGACCCCGATTGGGGGGTGAAGCTGAACGTCAA
>JAXDLD010000097.1:0-4552 GCA_034666805.1 Acidobacteriota bacterium | reverse complement strand
TCTTCACCGCGTGCTCGAGCTGGGCGTGCACGTCGACCACCTCCTTGCGCAGCTCGAGCTTGCGGTGGGCGACGCGCGTCACGTCGAGCAGGTCGTCGATCAGCCGCGCCTCGAGCTCGACGTTCCTCCGCACCCGGCTCAAGGCTTCGCGCGCGTCGGCAGGCAGGCGGTCGTCCTCCTCCAGGGCCGAGGTGATGGCGAGCACCGGGGTGAGCGGGGTGCGCAGCTCGTGCGAGAGGGTAGCGAGGAAGCGGTCCTTGGCGGCGTTCGCCGCCTCGGCCCGGGTGTTGGCCGCCCGGAGCTCCTCGTTGCGCTCGGCCAGCTCCCGCTCCGACCGCTTGCGGCGGGTGATGTCGCGGGCGATCTTGGCGGCGCCGACCACCTGGCCGCTGGCGTCCCGGATCGGCGAGACCGAGAGCGAGACCTGGAGCCGGCGGCCGTCCTTGGTCATCCGCTCGGTCTCGAAGTGCTCGAGCCGCTCGCCGCGGCGGACGGCGGCGAGGATGGTCCTCATCTCGTCCGGCCGTTCGGGAGGGGCGAGGATGGAGACCGGCCGGCCCATCACCTCCTCGGCGGTGTAACCGAAGAGGCGTTCGGCGGCCCGGTTCCAGGTCAGGATGAGGCCGTCGAGCGACTTGCCGACGATGGCGTCGTCCGAGGACTCGACGATGGCGGCGAGGAAGGCCTGTGCCTGCTCGATGGAGAACTGGGTCAAAGAGGTACCTCGGCGGCGAGCTCATCTGCCGGCAGTCGTTCCATCTCTAGAATACCCTCAAACTTTCCTCTATTCCGGGTGCCGGGCGGCGACAGGGGCGGCGGAGAACGGGTTCGAGCCGCCCATGGCCTCCCCGAGCTCGACCGTCTCGGGGTCGAAGGCGGCGCGGAAGGCCGGATCGGCGGCCAGCTCGCGCCAGCGGGCGAGGACGACGGAGTTGTCCGCCCGCACCCCCTCGCTGCCGAACGAGGAGCCGCCCGGCCACTCGACCTCGCGGAAGCCGGCGTCGTCGAAGGAGAGACCCAGCTCGGCGGCCAGGGCGCGGCGGTACTCCTCGTCCGCCACCCAGCGGTTGAAATGGACGGCGAGACGATCGGGGAGGACCGCCGTCCGCCCCAGGCACTCGCGTGCCTGCTCCTTCCAACGCGCCAGGGCGGCGCCGCCGTCCAGGGGGTCCGCCGGCTCGGCCCGGAAGCGGCTGGCGAGCCAGTTCCAGGGATCGCGCACCACCACGAGGTGGCGCACCCGGCCGGAGGCGCCGCGGCCGCGCCAGCGCCGGCAGAGGTCGGCGAGCTCGCCCACCCCCCGGTCCTCCAGGTTCCAGACCAGCAGCTCCTTGGCCACCCAGTCGCCGGCCCGGTCGCGGGCCGCCGCCTCCTCCGGCAGGTGGAGGTAGCGGCTGAAGCGGTTGCCGCGAAGCTCGCCGCGCTCGTCGAGCGAGACGTCGTTCAAGAAGAGAGCCGGCCCCGCCACCTGGCGGAGGAGCCAATGGATGACCGCGTGATGCCCCGAGCGCCGCATGGCGAGCACCCGGATCTCGCTCCGGTTGACGACCAGGGGCGGCGGCGTCACCGGAAGCGGGTCACGAGCAGCTCCCCGCCGCGCGCTGGCAGGTGCCCTGGGCGAAGTCGCACACGAGGGGGGTCTTGGCGTCGTCGAAGAGGTCGAGGCAGGGGTCGGCGCTGGCGGCGCTGGCCCCCGCGTCCCAGCCGCACTGGATGGCCTTGCCCTTGGTGCCGGGCAGCGGCTCCAGCCGGTAGGAGTAGAGGCCGCGCACGGCGGTCAAGGGGCCGTCGGTCGCCGGCAGGGTCTTGACGGCGGAGGCGTCGCTCGCCGGCCGGATGGAGAAGCGCGCTCCCGGAGCCGGCTTGCTGACGACGCAGAGGTCGGTCGTCACCGCCCCCTTGGCGGCGAGCGCGGCGAGCTGGTCGAGGAACGGCCCGACGGGGTCGAGGGCGCGATCGGCCGCCGTCTTTTCGACCTGACCGCCGCCGAGAGCGGTCCTGGCGCGGCGGAAGACGAGCGCGCTACGGTCGCTCAACGGCTTGAGCTCGGGCTCGCCGAGGGCTTTCTGGACCGCCGCCTCGGTGTCGGTCAAGAGCTTCGCCACCTCGTCCGCGGAGTAGGCCGGGGTGCCGGTGCCGCTCTCGGCGGCCGGCAGGGCGGTCCGCCCCGCATTCCAATCGGCGGCGGCCTTGGCGAGAGCGGGAGCCGCCGCCACGGCGAGGGCGTTCGGGTCGGCCTCGGTCGCCATGACCTTGACGCCGCCGCCGCTCGGCTTGGGGGCGGGCGGGCGTACCGGGCGCGAGGGACGTTGCCCCGCGGCCAGGCCCGCGACCGAGAACGCCAGGATGAAGCAGAGCGTCGTCCTGCCGGTGAAACGGTTCATGCGGACCTCCTCTGGCGGAATTTCGGCGAGTCTATCAGATGGCAAAGGCGGGGCTGAGGGGAACGAAGGCTCACGGGTGGCTAGGTGAGAGGGGCTCTGCGGCGGATGCGAAGAAGGCCTGGCGAAATGACCGTAAAAGCGTCCGCCATTTCGTCACCGTGATCGGCGAGGCAGCCGGCGACGACCTCCGCTTTCTTCTGTAGAGAAAGCCCGGAGAGACGCAGGAGGGCGACCCCGCCGCGGAGCCGATTCCGCCGAAAGATCAGCTCGCCGAAGTCTTTGTCTGCCGTCAGCAGCAGCGCGCCGGCCTCTTCCGCCCGCCGGAGGACGGTGACGTCGTCGATTCCAGGCTCCAGCTCGGCGATAAAGAGGACGCGGTATCCGGCGTCACGAAGGCGCTCCACGATCTGGCGATCGACGCCCTCGTCCGCCAGGATCTCATGCTGCCTCATCGGGGAGGGGGTAGACGACGTCGGCGCGGAGCGCCCGCGCGGCAAAGTCGAGGGCTCCCAGGATCCCCTCGCGGGTGAGGCGCGGGTGGGCTTCGAGGATCTGCTCGACGGATTCGCCGGCGGCGAGCTTCTCGAGGATCAGCTCGACGGTGATGCGGGTACCGGCGACCACCGGCTTCCCCATCATCACCTCGGGGTTGGACTGGATCAACTCAGATCGCATAGCTCTCCCTTTCTATTATACCGGCAGCCGGCCGGCCCGGCGCAAGCGCTCCAGATGGGCGACGATCTGGCGCTCGGCGAGCGGGTAGGCCACGGTGGGGACGTCGTCGTAGACCGTGGGGAGCATCTCGGCCGGGGTCTGGCCGGCCTGGGCGGCGGCCAGGACCCGCTCCTCGCGCCAGAGGCGATGGGAGAGGTATTCGCGGAGCTTGGCCGGGGCGTCGAGGACCGCCGGGCCGTGGCCAGGGAAGAGGGTCTTCGGCGCCAGGGCCATCAGCTTCTCGAGCGAGGCCAGGTAGTCGTCCATGTCCCCCTCCGGGGGGTCGACGACGATCATCCCCATACCGGCGACCATGTCGCCGGCGAGGAGCGACCCTCCCGCCTCGTCGAAGAAACAGAGGTGCCCCCGTGCGTGACCCGGCGTGTGGACCACCCGCACGGTCATCGGCGGGTTCGGCGGCCGGCCGGCGAGGACGATCCGCTCCCCGTCCGCGAGGAGCCGGTCGACGGCGATCCCCCGGCTGGCGAGCCGGTCCGCCGTCCGCTCGTGGGCGCAGACCGGGACCCCGAGGCGGGCCGCGAGCTGCGCCACGCCGCCCACGTGGTCGGGGTGGTGATGGGTGAGCCAGATCGCCGTCACCACGCGCCCGTCGCGCTCGCGCACGGCGTCGAGGGCGCGGACGAGGAGGTCAACCTCGGCCGCGGCCGGCGAGCCAGGGTCGACCAGCACCGCCTCGCCGTGCCCCAGGAGGTAGCAGTTGACCGTCGCCGCCGGCGGCAGCGTCTGGACGGCCAGGGGGAAGAGGAGGACGCCGGGGCGCAGCTCGATGCGGCGGAACGGCCCGATGTTGGTCTCCTTGGGGTCGACCAGGCGCAGCAGCCCCTCCTCCGGCCCATCCTCGGCCAGCACCCGCAGGAAGTGGAGGATGGGCGGTGCGGCGAGCACGTCGCCGTCGTGCCAGCGCGCCCAGGCCTCCCCGGGGTCGACCCACTCCCCCTCCGCCAGCTCGCCGGGCCATACCGCCGGCTGGACGGAGGCCTCCTCCGGCCACTCGAGGAGGAAGAAGCGGTTGTCGAAACGGAGGGGGGAGAAGGGCGGCGTCAGCCAGCGCCCGGCGTAGACCAGGGCGGATGCGTCAAGGGTCGCCCCGAGCGCGGCGAGCACTTCGCCGAACCCCTTCTCGCGCTCCAGGAGGGCCCGCCGCTCGCGCTCCAGATTGGCGGCGGAGAGGGGCGGGGAGGAGGAGGCGAGCAGGAGGCCGGTCTCCTCGAACAGCTCGCGGAGCGCGCAGGCGACGATCCCCGGCACGAGGTCCGGGCCCACCGTCTCGACCGTGTCGCGCAGGGTGTCGGGAAGGCCGGCGGCTTCGGTTGCGCCCGCGGCATCGGAGGAAGGGGCGCCCAGGCCGCGCGGAGCCCCGGAGACCGGCAGCCCGGCATCCGTCCGCGCCAGGCCGCCTCCCGGGAAGGCGTGCCAGCCGCCCATGAAGGGCA
>JAXDLD010000096.1:0-8253 GCA_034666805.1 Acidobacteriota bacterium | reverse complement strand
GGCGCTGACGTCGTCGAGGTCGAGGTCGACCCCGACACCCTGGCGGTCCAGCCGCGCCGGGTGACCGCGGTGGTCGAGGTGGGAAAGGCGATCCACCCGGTCCTCTGCACCGGTCAGATCGAGGGCGGCACCCTCCAGGCGCTGGGCTTCGCGCTCCTGGAGGAGATCAAGGTGAAGGACGGGCGTTATCTCAACGACCGCCTGGCGACCTACATCATCCCCACCACCCAGGACTGCCCGCGGATCGACGTCCACCTCCTGGAGCAGCCCTGGGAGGGCGGGCCCGGCGGCGCCAAGGGGGTCGGCGAGCTGCCCATGGACGGCGGCGCGCCGGCGGTCGCGGCGGCGATCGAGAACGCCCTGGGTCTCTTCGTCACCGAGATCCCGGCGACGCCCGAGCGGCTCTATGAATTGCAGTGTGCCGGCGAGGAGGCTGCGAGTTGAGAGTCGAGCTGACGGTCAACGACCAGCCCGTGACCCTGGAAGGCCATCCGATGGAGCGCCTGCTCGACCTGCTCCGCGAGCGGCTCGCGCTTCCCGGCACCAAGGAGGGTTGCGGCGAGGGGGAGTGCGGAGCCTGCACCGTGCTCCTGGACGGCCAGCCGGTGCTCTCCTGCCTGGTGCCGCTCCTCCAGTGCGGCGGCCGGCGGATCGACACCGTCGAGGGGATCGCCCATGGGCCGGCCCGCGGCATGGTCGAGGGCTTTGTGGCCGCTGGCGGTGTGCAGTGCGGTGCCTGCACGCCGGGCATCGTCGTGACGGCCTGGGCGCTCCTCGAACGCAATCCCGCCCCCACCCGCGAGGAGGTAGCGGAGGCGCTCGCCGGCAATCTCTGCCGCTGCACGGGCTACGAGGGCATCTTCCGAGCTTTCGTCAAGGATCTTCCCAAGGACTCGGCGCCTTGAGCGGACTGCCTCCGGCGTTCTCTCCGCGCTCCCTGGACGAGGCCTGCCGCACCCTGGCGTCCGAGCCTGGCCTCGTGCGGGTCGCCGGCTGCACCGACCTTATGGTTGCCACGCCGGAGCGGCGGCTGGCGCATCCGGGCCTCCTCGACTTGACGGGGATCGCCGAGATCCGCGGCATCCAAGAGTCGGCAGAGAGGTTGACGGTGGGTGCGACGACGACCTTCGGCGAGCTGCGGCAGTCGCCGGCCGTCCGCGCCCGCTTCCCCGCCCTGGCGGCGGCGGCGGCCCAGGTCGGCGGCTGGCAGATCCAGAACCGGGCGACCCTGGGCGGCAACCTCGCCAATGCCAGCCCGGCCGGGGACTCACTCCCCGTCCTCCTGGCGCTCGGCGCGACCGTCGTCGCGGTCGGCCCCCGCGGCCGGCGCGAGATCCCCTGCACCGAGTTCCACCTCGGCTACCGGCGGACGGCGCTCGCCGCGGACGAGATCCTCGCCTGGGTGCTCCTCCCGCTACTGGCGGCGGGGACGGTCCAGGCCTTCCGCAAGGTCGGGACCCGCGAGGCGCAGGCCATCAGCAAGGTGGTCGTGGCCATGGTCGGAAGAGTCGACGATGGCCGCATCGCCGACCTCCGCCTGGCGGCCGGCAGCGTCGCCCCGGTCCCTCTCCGGCTCAAGGCTGCCGAAACTGTGGCACAGGGCCTGCCGCCCGGCTCCGAAGCCGCCGAGCGCGCCGGCCTCGCCGCGGCCTCCGCGGTGACCCCGATCGACGACGTCCGCTCGACCGGCGCCTACCGCGCCTGGGTGCTGGAGCGGGTGGTGCGCCGGTTGGTGTTGGAGCTGGGGGGATCGTAATGCCTCCCCCCCTCTCCCTTCCCGCCACCTTCACCCACGACCTCGCTCAGCAGCTCGCCGCCGCCGACCAGTCGCTCTCCCAGATCTATCCGGGCGACTCCGGGCGCCGGCAGCCGGTGCATACGGCCTATGTCGGGGCGCACCTGTTCCGCGCCGACCTCGCCGCCCGATGGGGATCCCAGGCCCTGGCGGCGCTGGCCGAGCACGCTCCGGAACCGGCCGACCTGGCGCTTGCCATCGGCCTGCCGGCGGACCTCGCGGAGGCGATCTATCCGCGGATCGTCGAGAAGCTCCGCCGCGAGCCGATCGAGGACCTGCGCCTCGATTTCGAGGATGGCTATGGCAACCGCCCCGACCCGGAGGAGGACGATCACGCCCAGGCGGCGGCCGAGACGCTGGTCGAGAGCATGGAGGCCGGCGGTCTGCCTCCCTTCATGGGTATCCGCATCAAGCCGTTCTCGGCCGATCTCGCGGCCCGCGCCATCCGCACCTTGGATCTCTTCCTGACCACGGTCGTGACCGGGAGCGGCGGCCGGCTGCCCGCGGGCTTCGTCGTCACCCTGCCCAAGGTCAAGCTCGCCGCCCAGGTCACCGCGCTCGCCGATCTCCTCGACCGCCTGGAGGCCGCCCTCTCGCTCGCCCCGGGCACCGTCCGCCTGGAGATCATGGTCGAGACGACGCAGTCGATCCTCGACGTCGAGGGCCGCGTCCAGCTCCGCCGGCTCGCCGAGGCCGGACGCGGCCGCACCTCCGGCGCCCATTTCGGCACCTACGACTACACGACCTCCTTAGAGATCACCGCGGCCTACCAGGCCATGGACCACCCGGCCTGCGACCTCGCCCACCAGCTCATGCAGGTGGCGCTCGCCGGCACCGGCGTCTGGCTGTCGGACGGCTCGACGAACGTGCTGCCCGTGGGGGCCAAGGAGGCCGTGCAAGCCGCCTGGCGGCTCCACTACGGCCACGTCCGCCACTCCCTCGCCGCCGGTCTCTACCAGGGCTGGGACCTCCATCCGGCCCAGCTCCCCACCCGTTACGCCGCCATCTACGCCTTCTTCCTCGAAGGGTTGAGCGCCGCATCGGCGCGGCTCTCCAACTTCGTGGCGCAGGCCGCCCAGGCGACCCTCGCGGGCTCGGTGCTCGACGATGTCGCCACCGGCCAGGCGCTCCTCAACTATTTCCTCCGCGCCGTCCAATGCGGCGCGCTCGCCGAGGAGGAGGCGCTGGCGCGGACCGGGCTCACTCTGCCCGAGCTGCGCGGCCGCTCGTTCGCCGACATTCTCGGCGGGCGGCGCGGCGGAACCCCTTCCAACCCAGGAGGTGAGAGATGAACGTGAAGCGGATTCTCTCGATCATACTGTTCGGACTGCTGGCGCTCGGCGGCCAGGCCGGCAGAAATGGAACCCGCCGGATCGTCACTTGAGGACGGGGAGGCGGGAGCGACCCCGATCCCTGGAGCGGAGACCTCGACCATGCGCGATCCTCGTCTTGCGTCACTTGCCAAGCTCCTCCTCCCGGCCCTCCTCCTCGGCCTGGCGGCCACCCTCACCCCGGGGCCGGCCCGCGCGATCACGGTGGAGGAGATCCCCAGCCCGCGCCCCGCCGGCTGGGCGGTCGACCTGACCGGGCGGGTGCCGAAGACGACCCTGGCCGAGATCGACCGCGTGGGCGAGGAGGTCAAGGCCGGCCACGGCGCCGAGCTGGCGGTGGTGGTCGTCGGCACGACCGAAGGCGTCCCCTCGCGGGCTTTCGCCACCCGCCTGTTCAACCGCTGGGGGATCGGCGAGCGCGGCAAGGACAACGGCGTCCTCCTCTTCCTGGCTCTCATGGACCACAAGGCCGAGATCGTCCTCGGCGACGGCCTGGCCTCGCCGTCCCTCCGGGAGGCGAGCGCCGCCATCCTAAAGGGCGAGATGGTGCCGCTCCTGCGCCAGGGCGATCCGGGCGGAGCCGTGCTCGCGGGGGCCCGCGCCTGCGCCCGGCACCTCCTGGACGTCACCCCCGCCGCCGGGTCCGCCGAGACCGCGCCGGTTCCCCAGCCCGAGCCGGCGCCCGTGTCCACCTTCTCCCAGCCCGCGGTCCCGGCGGCTCCGGCAGCGTCGGATCCGGCCGTCTCCACGTACACGCCCCCCGTAGCGCCGCCCATGGCGACGGCCGTCGCCCCGCCCTCGCCGAACTACCTGGTGGGCATCCTGTCCCTCCTCGTCCTCGGCGCCCTCGGCTGGGGCGGCTACAAGCTCGCCACGCGGCCCCGCCCCTGCCCGAAGTGCGGCGCTCCCATGGCGTGCCTCTCCACCGAGGAGGGCGAGGCGGCCCTGCCGCTCACCCCTATCGAGCAGACCGAGGTCCGCCTGGGCAGCGTCGCGATCGAGGTCTACCGCTGCTCCGCCTGCGGCGCCCTCGACAAGGAGAGCCGGCGCCGGCTCTTCTCCGGCTACGAGAGCTGCCCGAAATGCACGGCGGTCGCCGTCTCCAAGCAGAGGCAGACCGTGCGGCAGGCCACCTACGACTACGAGGGGCTCGAGCGGACCGAGTGGCACTGCCTGTACTGCTCCTATGCGGACTCCTCGACCTCGACCACCCCGCGGCTCGTCCGCTCGGTCGATCGCTACGACAGCTCCTCCACCGCCGCCGCCTTCTCCAGCTCCGACTCCTCCTCGTCGTCCTCTTCCAGCTCGTCCAGCTCGGACTCCGGGTTCGGCGGCGGCAGCTCGTCGGGAGACGGGGCGAGCGCGAGCTGGTAGGGCCCGACTCCTCTAGAATGGGGGCGTGACCACCTCGCCTCCCCTTCTCGCCGACGGCCCCGAAGACTCCGCCCACACCGTCGTCCTCGCCCATGGGGCCGGGGCGCCCATGGATTCGCCGTTCATGAACACCCTGGCGGCGGGCCTCGCCGCGCGCGGGATTCGGGTGGTGCGCTTCGAGTTCCCCTACATGCACGCCCGCCGGGAGGGCCAGCGCCGGCCGCCCGACCGCGAGCCGGTCCTGCGCAAGGCCTGGCACCAGGTGATCGGAGAGCTCGGCGGCGGCGCCAACCTCGTAATCGGCGGCAAGTCGCTGGGCGGCCGGATCGCCAGCTACGTCGCCGACGAGGCGCGGGTGAAAGGGCTCGTCTGTCTCGGCTACCCCTTCCACCCGCCGGGCGACAAGCAAAAGCTGCGGACGGCCCACCTCGCCACCCTGCAGACCCCAACCCTCATCGTCCAGGGCACCCGAGACGACTTTGGCACCCCCGCCCAAGTCTCCGGCTACGACCTCTCCCCCGCCATCCGTCTCGTCTGGTTGGAGGACGGCGACCACTCCTGGAAGCCTCGTAAGGCCTCCGGCCGGACCGAGGCCGGGAACCTGGCGGAGGGTGTAGAGGCGGTGGCGGAGTTCGTACAGGGGCTCGGGCCGAGGGTGTAGGGGGACCCTGCATGGGCATGCAGGTTTTCCGTCCGGCGATCAGATGATCCCTTTGCGCAGCGCCTTGGCCACCGCCTCGGACTGCGAGTGCGCGTGGAGCTTGCGATAGATGTTGCGGATGTGGAAGCGGACGGTGTCGGTGCTGATGTTGCAATCGCGGGCGAGAATTTGATAGGTCCCGCCCCCGGCCAGACCGTTCAGGATTTCGCGCTCGCGGCGGGTCAAGAGCGTCTCCTCGCCCTTGCTCTTGCCGGGGATCGTCTCGCGCAGGAGGTTGACCACTTTCCGCGCGATGTGCGAGCTCATGGGCGAGCCGCCCGCCGCCGCCTCGGAGATCGCCTCCAGGAGCCGGGCCGGCGGCGTCTTCTTCACCAGGTAGCCGCAGGCCCCGGCGCAGAGCGCCTCGAAGACGAGGTCGTTCTCGTCGTAGATCGTAAGCATGAGGACGTTCAGCTCCGGCAGCACCTGCTTGACCCGCCGCACCCCCTCGATCCCGGACATCCCGGGCAGCCGGATGTCCATCAGGAGGACCTGGGCCCTCATCTCGCGCAGGCGGACGAGCAGGGACTCGCAGTCGTTGTAGGTGCCGCTGCAGCGGTAGCCGGGGGTGCCGTCGATGAGCGCCGCCAACCCCGAGCGGATGGTGGCGTTGTCCTCGACGATGGCGACTTCGATCATAGATCTGGGGACCCTATCATCGGTGGGCATGGCGGGGATGACGGCGGCGGAGAGGACCGCTGAAGCGCACCTCGGTACCCGTAGCCGGCGCCGAGGCGATGGCGAGCCGGCCGCCCATGCGCTCGGCCCGTCTGTGCATGTTGGCGAGGCCGTCGCCGCCGTGGCCCTGGGCGGAGTCGAAACCACCGGAATCGAAGCCGCGGCCGTCGTGCGCGAGCCGCACCTCCAGGCGTTTCCCCGCTACCGTCACCCCGAGCTCGATCTCCCTGCAGCCGCTGTGGCGGAGCGAGTTGTTCAAGGCCTCTTTGAAAATCAGGTAGAGGTTCTCGCGGTAGTCCATGGGCAGGTGGATGTCCTCGAAGAGGCGCAGGTCGGTGGTCTTGAAAAGGATGCCCGAGCCGGCGAAGAGCTCCGCGTAGGAATCCTTGAGGCGCAAGAAGAGCTCGTGCAGCGAGTCGCGCCGCGGGTTGATGAGCCAGACGATGTCGTCCATCCGGTCGACCAGGTGGCGGGCGATCTCGGCCACCTTGCCGAGCTCGGGCGCCGCTTTCGGGCTGCCGTGGCCGCTGCCATTCCCGGTCGCCCGGCGGGCGGCGATCTCGGAGAGGATGGAGATCTCGGTCAGCCCCGCCCCGATGTGATCGTGGAGGTCGGCGGCGATCGCCGTGCGCAGGCGCTCGATGGCGAGATATTGGCGTACCCGGGCGGTCAGCAGGAGGGCGACGGGCATGCCCACCGCGAGGGCGGCCAGGAGGAGGAACCACCAGCGCCGCCAGAGTGGGGTCAAGACGTCGAACGCAAGGACCGCCGCCGGGCTCCATGGACCCAGGCCAGAGGCCGCCTGGACCTCGAAGCGGTAGTCGCCCGGGGCGAGGTTGGTGTACTGGACGCTCCGCCGGTCGGTCTCGATGAAGCCGCGGTCGAGGCCCCGGAGGCGGTAGAGGTAGCGCACCCGGTGGGGCGCCCCGAGATCGATCCCCACGAAGGAGAAGGTGAGGTAGTTGTCCCGGCTGGCCAAGGCGCGGGTCGTCCCCGACGGAGGGAGCGGCAGGTCGCGGCCGAAGAGCTGGAGCCCGGCGATGTGGACCCGCGGTGGCGCCGGCGGCGGCGGCTCGCGGGCCGGATCGTAGACGCTCGCCCCCGCGATCGTCCCGAACCAGAGGCGCCCCTGGGCGTCCCGGTAGCAGGCCCCAAGGTCCCCCTCGTCCCCCGCCAGGCCGTCGGCCCGGCGCAGGGTGCGGAGGACGGCCGGCCGGCCCGGCGGCGCCCGCGGATCGAGCACGTTGACGCCGCGATTGGTGCTGACATAGACCCGGCCGGCGCCGTCCAAAACCGTGCAGACGATATTGTTGTTGGTCAGGCCGCTGCGGGTGTCGAAGGTCGTGAAGCGGCCGTCCCGCAAGACCGACAGCCCGCGCACCGTGCCGGCGTAGACGGCCCCGTCGGGGCCCAGGGTCACCGACCAGACCGCGGTGCCGAGGAAGAGGGCACCGTCGGGGGCGAGGGCCAGGGAGGTGACCGCCGGGGAGGGCAGGCCGTCGCGCTCGCCGAGGTGGGTGAAGCGGCCGCCCCGCCAGATCGACAGCCCGTTCAGGGTGGCGAAGTAGACGGTTCCGTCCGGACCCTCGCGGATGGCGGGGACGGAACGACTGGCGAGGCCGTCCGCCACCCCCAGGGTGCGGACCACCCGGCCGCTCTCGACGATCGCCACGCCCGTTCGAGTGCCGGCGTAGAGCCGGCCGGAGGGGCTCGCCCAGAGAGTGTGGACCCTCCCGGCCGGAAGCCCGGCCGCGCGGCCGAGAACCGTGAGCCGGCCATCCTCGATGGCGGCGAGCCCGTCGCTCGTCCCCACCCAGACCCGCTCTCCCGCCGCCGTCTTCTCGCCGGCGAAGGCCCAGATCCTGGAATCGGGCAGGCCGCTCGCGAGCGTCCAGTTGGTGAGCCAACCGCGGTCGTAGAAGCTGACGCCGCGGTCGGTCCCGACGTAGATTGCCCCGCCGCGCGTCTCGCGGACGTCGTAAACTTCCTCGCCCGGCAGTCCGTTTCCGGCGCCGATCCGCTCGGGCGCGCCGCTCGGGCGACCGAGCCATAGGCCCTGGCCGAGGGTGCCGGCGTAGAGGATCCCGTCGCTCCCCAGGGCGAGCGCCCGGACCACCGTGGCGGGCCACCCACGGAGGGGGGCGGCGGTGCCGCCACGGCAGACCGCGATGCCGGCGTCGGTACCCACGTAGACCGCCCCGTCCCGCCCCTCCGCGAGAGCGCTGACGCTCCAGCCTGGGACCCCCGGGACGGCGGTCCACCGGCCGTTGCGAAGGGTCCAGAGCCCGGCCCCGCGGGTCCCCATCCAGAGGGCGCCATCGCGCGCGGCGAGGAGCGAGGCGATCTGCAGCCGCCCCGGAACGCCGGGGAGCGGG
>JAXDLD010000095.1:0-6641 GCA_034666805.1 Acidobacteriota bacterium | reverse complement strand
CAGCATCCGCGCCGACAAGGAGAACCAGATCTTTTTGGACAAGGTCGGGGTGACGATCTATGACCTCGAGGGGCGCCCCTTCGAGGTCGAGAGCCGGGAGGCGATCTTCAAGCGCGCCAGCAACGAGGGGCAGCTGCGGGGCGAGGTCCACCTCAAGGGGCCCAACGACCTCCAGCTGCGCACCCAGGCCATGGACTTCGTGGAGCAGGGCCACACCATGGTCACCGAACGCCCGGCCGAGATTCATTACGCGGGCAAGTACCTCGCCTGGGGACAGCAGCTGACGGTCAAGCAGAACGAGCAGCAGTTCATCCTCGACGGCAGGGCCAACGTCTCCACCCTTCCTGAGGTGAAGCCAGCGGTCTCGATCGACTCCAAGCAGCTCGTCTACGATCGCAAGCAGCTCCAGCTCCGGATCGAGGGTGATGCCCGGCTCGCCCGCGGCGACGACCACATCGAGGCCGACCGCATGGTCGCCTTCCTCGAACCGGACGAGAAGTCGCTGCGCTTCGTGCGCGCCCTCTCCGGCGTGCGCGGCGAGGCGCACGCCAAAAGCAAGGCCCAGGGCGACAGCCTCGTGCGCTTCCGGGGCGACGACCTCGCCGTCCTCATGGAGGAGGGGGGCCCGAACGCCGGCCGGGAGCCGCGGACCATCGCCCTCGAAGGCAAGCAGGCGCAGCCTAGCGACAAGGCCGAGCTGCAGATGATCGGCGGCGGCGAGACCCGCACCCTCCGCGCCCGCCGGGTGGAGGGGCACCTGAACGCGGGGGTGCTCTCGACGGCCGAGGGGTTCGGCGGGGTCGACCTGACCGAGGTCAAGACCGGCGGGGCGGTCCTCCGCCATGCCGTGGGGCAGCGGGCCCAGGCCGGTTTCAAACCCGACGGCCAGGTGTCGTCCCTCTCCCTCCAGGACAACGTCAGCTACAAGGACCCGCAGATCGAGGTCAGCGGCGACCGCGGGCAGATGAACTTCGAGAGCGGCCAGGGGGACTTCTTCGGCCGGCCGGTCCACGCCCGCTCGGAGCGCGGCGAATTCACCGGGCCCCACCTGACCTACGACCGGGCGACCGGCCTCCTGCACGGCGACAACGGGGTGCAGGCCCTGCTCAACCAGGAGCAGAGCGGCGCCCTCGCCGGCTCGCCCCTGGCGGCGGGGGAGGGGCCGGTGCACGTCGACGGCAAGGAGGCCTTCCTCCGGGACAAGCCGCGCTCCTTCCTCTTCCGGGGCGACGTCCGCGCCTGGCGCGGCGAGAGCCTGCTGACCGCCGCCACGCTGCGCGGCGACCAGCTGCCGGCGCCCGCCGGGGGGACGGCGCCGGAGGACCGGCTGACCGCGAGCGGCGGGGTGAAGACCCTCTACATCCCCCGTCCCGAGGCGGCGGGCGCAACTGGAGCGACGCCGCAGAAACCGATCGAGGTGACGAGCAATGAGCTCGTCTACCTCTCGGGCAAGGGGCTTCTCACCTACACTGGTGAGGTGCGCGCGGTGCAGGAGGGGAGGACGATCACCTGCCAGCAGCTCGAAGCCGCCCTCGGCAAGGACAAGAAGGTGGATACCATGACCTGCACCGGGCAGGCCCACCTGGTCGACCCGCAGGCCGGCCGCGACCTCCAGGGCGACCGCGCGGTCTACAAGGTCAAGGAGCGCGTCATCGAGATGTACGGCAGTCCCGTCCACATGAAGGACAAGGATGGTAACCGGTTGCAGGGCAAGCACATGACCTACCTCATGGACGCCGGCCGGGTGGAGGTCAAGGGGGATCCCACGGCGGCTCCGCCGACCGCTCCCGCCAAGCCGCCGGCTCCGCCCACTCCACCATCGGTAGGGGTCCGGCAGGATCGGGCGAGGACGGAGCGCAACCTTCTGGAGCCCGAAGGGCGACTTGAGCACCGCCCGCAGCCCGATCCTGCCGGACCCCGGACCCCGGGAGAGCCCGGATGAGCGCGGCCTCCGAGCCGCAGAAGCTCTCGACCCAGGGGCTGCGCAAGGTCTACCGCGGGCGCCAGGTGGTGCAGAGCGTCTCTGTCGAGATCGGGCCGGGGGAGATCGTCGGGCTCCTGGGGCCGAACGGCGCCGGCAAGACGACGACCTTCTACATGGTGGTGGGGCTGACCCCGCCGGACGGCGGCCACGTCTTCCTGGGCGACGAGGACATCACCGAGCTTCCCATGTACCTGCGAGCCCAGCGCGGCATCAGCTACCTGCCCCAGGAGCCCTCGATCTTCCGCAAGATGTCGGTCGAGGACAACCTGCGGGCCATCTTCGAGACCCTCGACCTGCCGCACGCCGAGCAGGAACGGCGGATCGACCAGCTCATCACCGAGTTCGGCCTGACCCGGGTGCGCCGCAACAAGGGCTACGCGCTCTCGGGCGGCGAGCGGCGGCGGGTCGAGATCGCGCGCGCCCTGGTGATCAGCCCCTGGTATATCCTGTTGGACGAGCCGTTCGCCGGGATCGACCCGATCGCCGTGCTCGACATCCAGGGCATCATCCGGCATTTGAAGACGATGGGCATCGGAGTGCTGATCACCGACCACAACGTGCGGGAAACTTTGAAAATCACCGACCGGGCCTATATCATCAACAACGGCGAAATCCTCCGCTCCGGCACCCCTTCGGAGCTCGCCGCCGATCCACAGGTCCGGAAGATCTACCTCGGTGAGGACTTCACTCTCTAGGAACCCAAGGCTGGCATGGCTTTAGAGCAGAAACTTTCCCTCAAGCTGGCGCAGAAGCTGGTGATGACGCCATCTCTGCAGCAGGCCATCAAGCTGCTGCAGATGACGCGGATGGAGCTCGACACCCTCCTCACCCAGGAGCTGGTGGAGAACCCCGTGCTCGAGGAGAGCAGCGAGGTCACGGACGAAGAGACGCCGCAGGAGACGGCGCCGGAGGAGAAGCCGGCCAACGGCGAGGAGATCGACCACGGCGAGTCGATGGAGAACATCGACCTGGACGCCTACTTCGGCGACTACTGGGAGGGCTCGGGCCACTCCTCGATGATGGAGGAGCGCGACGAGCCGCCGATCGAGAACAGCCTGTCGCGCGAGCCGGACCTCTACGACCATCTCCTCTGGCAGCTCCACATGGCGGACGTCACCCCGCGCCAGCGCGAGATCGCCGAGCTCATCATCGGCAACCTCACCCCCGACGGCTTCCTCGTCGCCACCCCCGAGGAGATCCGGGCCCTCGGCGACCAGTGGTCGGGCGAGGGGGACGGGGAGTGCCGCAACTACTCGCTCGAAGAGGTCCTGGAGGGGCTCCGGATCGTCCGCGGCTTCGACCCGCCGGGGATCGCCTGCATCGACCTCCAGGAGAGCCTGCTGCTGCAGATGGACGCCTTGGGGATCGCCCAGGACGCCCTCTCCCGGCGCATGGTCGTCGAGGCCTGGGACCTCTTCCTCCGCCGCCAGTTCCCGGCCGTCGCCAAGAAGCTCGGGGTGGAGCTCGCCGTGCTCGAATCCGAGCTCGAGCTGATCAAGACCCTGGAGACCCATCCCGGCCGCAAGTTCTCGACCGACCGCCCGCACTACATCGAGCCCGACGTCTTCGTCCGCCGGGTGGGGGACGAGTACGTCATCCAGTTGAACGACGACGGCCTGCCGCGGCTCCGGGTCAGCCGCGCCTACCGCCGGATGCTCCAGAGCATGCGGAGCGAGGGCCGGCAGTCCGAAGCCCAGCAGTTCATCAAAGACAAGATCCGCTCCGCGGTCTGGCTCATCAAGAGCCTCGACCAGCGGCAGCGCACGATCTACAAGGTGGCGGCCTCGATCATCCGCCAGCAGCGCGAGTTCCTCGACAAGGGGATCGAGTACCTGCGGCCCATGGTGCTGCGCGACGTGGCCGAGGACATCGGCATGCACGAGTCGACGGTCTCCCGGGTGGTCTCCAACAAGTACATGCACACCCAGCGCGGCCTCTTCCCCATGAAGTTCTTCTTCCACAGCGGCATCGACCGGGAGTACGGGGACAACATCTCGTCGCTCACGGTCAAGCGGAAGATCGAGCAGCTCATCCAGGCCGAAGACCCCAAGCGCCCCCTCTCCGACAGCGAGCTGATGCGGATCCTCAACCGCGAGGGCATCCAGATCGCCCGCCGGACGGTCGCCAAGTACCGGGACGAGCTGTCCATCCCCTCGTCGACCGACCGCAAGCAGATCTTCTAGAACGTGCTCTTAGGGTCCCTGACGCGGCCGGATCTCATCTTCCTCGGGCTCGCCGCCACGGACCGTGAGACGATGCTCCACGAGCTGGCGGGGAAGCTGGCCGAGCGCGGGCTGGCGAAGGATCCCGAGGAGCTCTACAGCCGGCTCTGGGAGCGCGAGCAGCTCGGCTCGACCGGGGTGGGTGGAGGGGTGGCGATCCCGCACTGCAAGCTTCCCGGGCTGGTAAAGGGGATTGTGGCGATCGCGGTGGCGGCGGAGGGGGTCGACTTCGGGGCGGTCGACGGCCGGCCGGTCCGGCTGTTCTTCCTCGTCGTCTCGCCGAGCGAGTCGCCGGGCGAGCACCTGCAGGCGCTCGCCGCCATCTCGCGCTGGGTCAAGGGGGATCCGCACGTGGCGAAGCTCCTCGCTCTCTCCGATCCCCAGGCGATCTACGATCTACTCCAGGAGGGCTCCTGAATGGTGTCGACCCCATCGCACGTCGAGGTCCGTGAGCTCCTCTCGGTCGAGCTCTCCGACCTCCAGCTCCGGGTGCTCTCCGGCGACTCCCATCTGGACAACTGGATCAGCCACCCCCGGGTGCAGAAGCCGGGGCTCGCCTTCGCCGGCTACTACGCCTACATCAAGCCGGGGCGGGTGCAGATCATCGGCGAGAGCGAGACCGAGTACCTGCGAACCCTGGACGACGAGGAGCGCCACCGCCGCTTCGAGCACATCACCTCGCTCCCGGTCCCGGTCTTCGTCATCACCAAGGGGATCGCTCCTCTGGATGGCTTCCTCCGCGCCTGCCAGGAGCGCGAGGTCCCCGTGCTCTCCTCGACCGCCCTCTCCTCGACGGTGATCAAGGGGATCAGCTACTTCCTGGAGGACCACCTCGTCCCCTCGACGACCCTGCACGGGGTGCTGCTGGAGATCTACGGCATCGGCGTGCTCCTGATCGGCGACAGCGGGGTGGGGAAGAGCGAATCGGCCCTCGACCTCATCACCCGCGGGCACAGCCTGGTGGCGGACGACCGGGTGACGGTCAAGCGCTACCCCAACAGCGACCTGATCGGCTTCTCGGAGGGGCCGCTCCGGCACCACATGGAGCTTCGCGGGATCGGCATCATCAACGTCCAGGACCTCTTCGGCCTCGCCTCGGTGCGGGAGAGGAAGGCAATCGACCTGGTGATCGAGCTCGAGCACTGGGAGACGGGGCAGACCTACGAGCGGCTGGGACTCGACGAGACGCTTTACAATATCCTCGAGACGCCATGTCCCTATATCCGCATGCCGGTGACCATGGGGAGGAACGTCGGTATTCTGGTCGAGATCGCGGCCCGCAACCATGTGCTGAAGCTCCAGGGGCACCACTCGGCCCGGGAGTTCGCGCGGAAACTCGAGGAGCAGCTTGAGCGAAATCGAAAAGCCCTCTCCCGCCAGGGCTAAGCTGGTGCTGATCACCGGGCTCTCGGGCTCGGGGAAGAGCACGGTCGCCAAGTGCTTCGAGGACCTGAACTACTACACGGTCGACAACATCCCCCTGCCGCTCCTCTCGGACTTCCTCTCCCGCCCCCTGGAGCTGGTCCGGGGCCACGACCGGATCGCCGTGGTCACCGACGTCCGGGCTCCCGGTTTCGCCGAGCAGTTCCCCCGGATCGTCGAGGAGATCGACCGCGGCCGTCTGGACGTGACGCTCCTATTCCTTGAAGCATCGGATGAGGTTTTGGTCCGCCGCTTCTCGGAGACCCGGCGCCCGCATCCGCTCGCCCCGGACCGGCCGGCGATCGAGGGGATCGAGCACGAGCGCGAGATCCTGACCGACCTGAAGGCCAAGGCCGACCTGCTGATCGACACCAGCGCCTGCTCGATCCACGAGATCCGGGCCCAGGTCTACCGCGAGTTCGCGACGACGCCGGGCGAAGAGCCCGGGATGGTCGTCTCGCTCGTCAGCTTCGGCTTCAAGCACGGTATCCCCTACGGCACCGACCTCCTCTTCGACGTCCGCTTCCTCTCGAATCCCCACTTCGTCCCCGGCCTGCGGGAGAAGACGGGGCAGGACCCGGCGATCCAGGAGTACCTCGGCCGGCAGGCCGAGTATCCCGAGCTGATCGACAAGCTCGTGGACCTCCTCGCCTTCCTGCTGCCCCGTTACCGCCGGGAGAACCGGAGCTACCTCTCGGTGGCGATCGGCTGCACCGGCGGCCGCCACCGCTCGGTGGCGGTGGCCGAGGCGCTCCAGGGGAGGCTCGAAGCCCTCGCCTGGCCGGCCCGGCTGATTCACCGGGATATTTCGCGGTAGAAGACGCCCGGCACGCCTGGCCATCCCGCCGCCCGGGCACGACGCCCCCTAAGCAATCCGCATTTCCACGCACCGTAGCGCCCGGACGGGTGGGGGAATGGGCGGGCGTGCCGGGCGAGCGTCAGGTCAGACTTCGCGGGCGGTGGGTCCCTCCCCCCGGGGAGGGGGTGGGTTGGGTCCGGGGGGAGGATAGGAG
>JAXDLD010000094.1:0-5434 GCA_034666805.1 Acidobacteriota bacterium | reverse complement strand
CCTTCGGCCGCTTGGAAGGATCGCTGAACCCGGCCTCGAAGCAGTCGCGGAAGAGCCCCTGGAGGGCGGGCGAGAGGACCTGGAAGGGCGGCGCCGTCCGCGGCGGCTTGAGCGGCGAGAGGCCGAGGGCATAGGGAAAGGGGCCGGCCGCGATGCGCCCGGCGAGTGAAGGCGGGGCGACGGTGCCGATGGGGTCGCCGTCGAAGGGATGAAGCCCCTCCATCAGCAGCCGGAAGAGGAGGACCCCGAGGCCGAAGAGGTCGTCCTCCGGCGCGTGGAGGACCGGCCCGGGGAGCCGCACCTGGAGCTCGGGCGGAGTCATCTCCGGCTGGCTCGGCGGGGCGCGGTAGAGCGCCCCGTCGCCCGGGTCGCGGATCTGGAAGGCCTCGGTGCCCACCAGGGTGACGAGGGCGGTGTCGGTGACGAGGACGTTCGCTTCGTCGAGGTCGCCGACGACGGTGCCGTTCCCGTGCAGGGCGGCGAGGGAGCCGGCGAGGTTGCGGGCGGCGCGGTGCAGGTGGCGATGGGAGAAGAGCGGCAGGGCACGCTTGCGGGCGGCCGGGTCGTAGACCTGGGAGAGCGGCCGCAAGCCGGGGACGAAGGGCAGGAGGAAGCCGGCGACCGGCCCCCCGGGCGCCGTCCTCTCGACCAGGTCGACCGGCCAGGCGATCGACACGTGGCCGAAGGCGGCGGCGGGGTCGGCCGGCGGCCGGGCGAGCATGGCGGCGAGCCTCTTCCCGACCTCCGGGGTGGGGCGGAGGTAGAGCCGGGCGACCCGGGCGGACTCGGAGCGCAGGCGGTAGGTCCGCGCCTCGGCTCCGGCGCCCAGGGGGATCTCCTCGGCGAGGTCGAGGGGCCGCCCGTCCGCGCGGGCATAGAGCTGGGTGATCGTCATGCGACTCCCGGCGGGTCCGCGGCGGGCGCGGCACCGGCGGGCTCCCGGGCATCCTGCGAGATGCTGGCGAGCCTCATGGGGACTCCTCTTCTGTCTGGTGGGAGAAGTCTATCAGGCAGGACGGCGTCGTCCAGATTCCGGGACGATCGACGATCGTACTTCTTCAATGCCCTTCGCGATGACGTCGAAGATGCTTCTCTGGTGCGCGGGCGGGTCGCCGCCCCGGCGTTCCGCCTCGTCGGCCAGGATGCGGCGGACCTCCGCCTCGAGGGTGCGCGGCTCGATCGGCTTGCGGAGGACGGCGACGCAGCCGGCTTCCAGGGCGGCCCGTCCCCCCTCGGCGGCGTGCGCGGTCAGCGCCACGACCGTGATGTCCCCCGTGCGGAGGTCGCTCTTGATGCGGCGGGTGGCCTCCCAGCCGTCGAGGACGGGCATCGAGAGGTCCATGAGGATCAGGTCGGGGAGGAGCTCGGTCGCCTGGTTCACAGCTTCGAGGCCGTCCGCGGCGGTGGCGACCCGGAAGCCTCGGAATTCGAGGAACTCGGAGCAGAGGAGGCGAGCGTCCTCATAGTCGTCGACGACGAGGACGAGAGGTGGCTTGCCTTCTGCTGACATCGACGGGTCTCCTCGAAAACGATCCATCCCACTGGGACCTACGGGTAACGGTGTGCCTCGGATGAAGCTTGACATCCGTATGTTTGCATATCATAGGTGCATAATAGATGCCAGTCTTCAGACCGCGACGGCGCGCTGGATGGTGGCCTTCAACTGGTCGAGGTTGATGGGCTTGACGAGATGGTCCAGGAACCCGGCCTCCATGCTCTTCCGCACGTCCTCTTCCATGCCGTAGCCGGAGAGGGCGATGCCGGGGGTGCCGTAGAGCTGGCGGACCTGGCGCATGAGGTCGTAGCCGGTGGCGTCCGGCAGGCCGAGGTCGCTGACCAGGAGGTCGAAGCGGTCGGTGGCGGCGGCCTCCAGGGCCTGGGCGACCGTGGCCGCGGTCCGCACCCGGTAGCCGGAGAAGCGGAGGAGCTTGGCGAGCATCCGCGCCGTGTCCTCATGGTCCTCGACCAGGAGCAGGCGGGGCTTCCTCGCCCGCGCCACGGCCTGCTCCGGGCTCGGGACCGGTGCCGCCGCCTCTGGAGCCGGCGCCGCGGCGGGGATCTCGACGACCAGAGAGGCCCCCTGGCCGGGACCGGCGGAGGCAGCCCGGATGGTGCCGCCGTGCATCTCCACCACCGCCTTCGAGATCGCGAGCCCCAGCCCCAGGCCGCCGGACTGCCGGGAGGCCTTGGCCTCCCCCTGCGCGAAGGCGTTGAACATCCGCGGCAGGACGTCGGCGGCGATGCCGATCCCGCTGTCCTCCACCTCGACCGCGATCCGGCCGCCCTCCACCTCCCGTGAGCGGACGGCGATCCGGCCGCCCTCGGGGGTGAACTTGATGGCGTTCTTGAGCAGATTCCAGAACACCTGCTGGAGACGGGCCGGGTCGCCCGTCACCCGGTCTTCGCCGGCCGTGAAGTCCGTGGTGAGATGGAGCTGCTTGGCCGCCAAGTCCGAGGCGCAGATCTGGAAGACCTGCCGCAGCAGGTCGTGGATGCCGGTCGGCTGCATCTGGAGGCGGAGCTTGCCGTTGGTCACCCGGGAGAGGTCCAGGAGGTCGTCGATCAACCGCGCCTCGAGCTCGACGTTGCGGCGGATCATCGCCAGCTCCTCCCGGTAGGGTGGCGGCAGGCCGGGGTCGGCCTCCATCGCCGCGACGCTCAGGACCACCGGCGAGAGCGGGGTGCGCAATTCGTGGCTCAAGACTGCCAAAAATTGGTCCTTGGCGTGGTTCGCGGCGTCGGCCTCGGCCCGCGCGGCGCGCTCGCCGGCGAGGAGGTCGCGGACCTGGTACTGGCGTTCGCGGGCCCGGAGGGCCGTCGACACCAGGCTCAAAAGAGTCGAGACCCGGGCCGGGCGCTCGATCAGGCTGACGTTGCCCAGGGTTCCCAGGGCCTTGGCCACGGCGGGCGACTCGGCGCCGGTCGACGCCAGGACGATGACCGGCAGGTCCGACCAGGCCGGCTGCTGGCGGAGAGCGCCGCGCAGCCGTTCCGCGCTGTCGGCGAACACCGTCTCTTCGGGCAGGATGACCGCCCCGGCCCCGGCCGCGATCTCGGCGCAGAGGTGGTCGAGCCCGCCGCAGAGGTCGCATTCGATCTTCGCCGACGCGAAGATCTTGCGGCTGGCCTGCGCGTCCCGGGCGGTCGGGGCGAGGAGGAGCACCCGCCGCTCGGCGGGTCTGCGCTCATAGCTCATGGTCCTCCCTCCGCGCCCCCGGCGACTCGCCGCGCAGGGTGGGCACGCCGGTCAGCAGGCCCTCGAACTCCGCGAGCGGCTCGCCGATCTCGATGCCTTCCGCGCTCATGCGCAGCTCGCGGAGCGTGTCCTCGTGCGCGCCGCTGCGCTTCTTGACCACCGAGATCGCCTTGTGCAGCCGGCCGAAGCTCTCGAAGAAGCGGAAGAGGATGACGGTGTCGGCCAGGTAGGTCGAGTCGACGGGGGAGCGCATCCCCATGCCGGTCAGACCGGACTGGGCGAGGGTCAGGAGCATGAGGACGCCCTGCTGGCTGGTGTACTTGAACAGCTCGTGGAGCTGGGAGATGAGCTGCTTTTCCTCCGCCATCGAGATCAGGTAGCCGTTCAGGCTGTCGATCAGCACCAGCTTGGCCGGCCCGTGGCCGGAGTCTCTCCCCTCGATCGCCTGGCGGATGATCGCCGCGAACTCGCCGGGCGAGAGCTCGGCAGGCTCGATCTGTTTGATGCTCACAAGGCCCGACTCGATGTGGGCCTCGAGCGGCAGCCCCAGCTTGCGGGAGCGAGCCCGCAGCATGCCCTCCGTCTCGTCGAAGAGGAAGAGGGCCGAGCGCTCGCCGCGCTCGGCCGCGGCGACCGTGAACTGGATCGCGACGCTCGATTTGCCGGCACCCGCCGGCCCGACGAGGAGAGTGTTGCTGCCCCGCGGCAAGCCCCCCCCGAGCAGGGCGTCGAGCGCCGCCAGGCCGGAGGAGACCTCGACGTCCTGAAACTCGGCCGGGTGGTCGGCGGCGACGAGCCGGGGGAACACTTCGAGGCCGCCCTTGCGGATCAGGTAGTCGTGGAGACCACCCCGGAAATGGACGGCCCGCAGCTTGAGCACCTGGAGGTGCCGGCGCTCGGCTCCGTACTCGGTCGCGAGCTGCTGCAGCCGGATCACCCCATGGGCGATGCTCTGGAGCTGCTGGTCCTCCCCGGGGGCGGTGAGGTCGTCGAGGAGCAGGACCGTCGTCCGCCGGCCGGAGAAGAACTGCTTCAGGGCGAGGATCTGGCGCCGGTAGCGGAGCGCGCTCTGGGCGAGCATCCGCATCTCCGAAAGCGAGTCGAAGACGATCCGCGCCGGCCGGACCTCCTCGACCTGCTTCAAGATGGTGCCGATCAGCTCGGAAAGCTCGAGCTCCGAAGGGTGGAACATGGTGAGCTGCCGCTCCGGGGAGAGGACCTCCTCGGGGATCTCCATCTCGCGGATGTGGATCTTCGTCAGGTCCCAGCCGTGGCTCTGCCCGACCATCAGCAGCTCGCGGCGGCTCTCCGAGAGGGTGATGTAGAGGACGGACTCACCCCTTTCCACGCCTTCGAGCAGGAACTGGAGGGCGAGGGTCGTCTTCCCCGCGCCGGGCGAGCCCTCGATCAGGTAGAGCTGGTCGGCCGGCAGGCCGCCGCCCAGGATGTCGTCGAGGTCGGGGATGCCGGTGGAAAGGGGGGGGCCTTCGCTGGGATCGTCCGTATAGGGCCTCACTCGCGTCTGGATCCAGGTAGACTACGACGAAGGATATCGCCATGCAAATCGCGATCCCGGCGCCAGCTCCGAGGAGGCGGGATGGACCGCGCTCCTGCCCCACGGAGCGCTCCGCACGGTTTTCCGAGGTCCCCGGACCGACTGCTGAGACTCCCGGACGGGTTTGTGAAGCTCCCGGACGGGTTTCGGAAGCTTCCGGACGGGTTCCGGAAGACTTTGGACAGGTTCCGGAAGACTTTGGACACGTTCCCGAAGACTTCGGACGCCTGGTGGAAGACTTTGGAGAGGCTTCTGGAAGTTCCGGAGCCGGTCCGGAAGGTTCCGGAGGCGATCTTGAAGCTTCCGGAGCCGATTCGGGAGGTTCCGGAGGCTGTCCGGGAGCTTCCGGAGCTTGTCCGGAAGCTTCCGAAACCCATCCAAAGTCTTCTAGAGCCCATCCGGGAGGTTCCGGAACCTGTCCGGGAGCTTCGGGAACCCGTCGAAAGTCTTCCGCAACCCGTCGAAAGTCTTCCGCAACCCGTCCGGGAGCTTCCCCAAGCTGTCCGCAACCTTCCGGAACCTCTCCGGGAGTTTCGAAAACCTGTCCGGGAGCGTGGGAAAACTGTCCGGGAGCGTGGGAAAACTGTCCGGGAGCTTCAGAAATCTGTCTGGGAGCTTCGGAGATCCGTCCGGACATCCGCCGAAACCCTGGACCCGCATAGGAGCGCCCTTACCCCAATCCC
>JAXDLD010000093.1:0-3279 GCA_034666805.1 Acidobacteriota bacterium | reverse complement strand
CCCGGCTCAGCCCCCAGCGGATCGGGAACGAAGCGCTCCGCCGTCAGATCCGGGCGCCGCCAGTAGCCGCGGGCGAGTTGCACGCCGCCAATGTGGAGCTCCCCGGCCACCCCCACCGGCACCTCGGCTCCGTGCCGGTCGAGCAGGTGGATGCGGGTATTGGCGACCGGTTGCCCGATGGGCACCGGCCGCCCTTCGCCGTCCCCCGCGACCGGCCACCAGGTGACGTCGACCGCCGCCTCGGTCGGCCCATAGAGGTTGTGCAGCTCGACCGCCCCCAGCCGGGAGCGAAAGCGCCTCGCGAGCTCGCCGGCAAGCGCCTCGCCGCTCGCGATCACCCGCCGGAGCGAAGTGCAGGCGGAGAGCGTCGGCTCGTCGAGGAAGGCCTGCAGCAGCGAGGGCACGAAGTGGACGGTCGTCACCCTGGTGGCGGCGATGCGCCCGGCCAGGTACTCGGGATCCTGGTGGCCGCCGGGCCGGGCGAGGACCAGGCGGGCGCCCACGAGGAGGGGCCAGAAGAGCTCCCACACCGAGACGTCGAAGCTGATGGGGGTCTTCTGGAGGACGCGGTCGGCGGCGGAGAGGCCGAACGCCTCCTGCATCCAGAGCAGCCGGTTGACGATCCCACGGTGGGTGTTCATCGCCCCCTTGGGCCGACCGGTCGAGCCCGAGGTGTAGATCACGTAGGCGAGGCCCTCGGGGTCGACCGCCGACTCCTCGGCCGGCGCGCTCTCCTCCCAGGCCTCGCCGGTATCGAGGCAGAGCGTCACCGCGCCATGCGCGGGGAGCGACCCCACGAGCCGACGCTGGGTGAGGAGCACGCCAATCCCGGAGTCCTCCAGCATGAAGGCCAGGCGCTCTCGTGGATACTCGGGATCGAGGGGGACGTAGGCGCCGCCGGCGAGGAGGATGCCCAGGAGCCCCACGACCATCTCCGGCGAGCGCAGGGCGGCGACGCCCACGAGCGACTCGGGCCCCACCCCCCGCGCGCGGAGGGCGCCGGCCAACCGCTGGGCGCGCTCCAGGAGCCCGGCATAGGTCAAGGCTCCCTCCTCCCCTTCGACCGCCACCTCCCCGGGGGTCCGCCGGGCCTGCTCGGCGACCGCGCGCCCCAGGGTCGGTCCGGCGTCCCGGGCTACGACCGTGGCGTTCCAGGCGACGAGCTGGGCGCGCTCCGCGGCGGTCAAGAGCGCCAGCTCCGAGGTCCGGCGGCCACGATCGCCGGCCATGCCGGCGAGCAGATTCCACAGGTGCCCGAGCAGGCGCTCCGCGGTCGTGGAGTCGAAGAGGTCGGTGTTCCACTGGAGGCTCGCGACGAGCTCGCCGTCGAGCTCCGCCACCATGAGCGTCAGGTCGAGGGCGGCGCCCGGGGGCGAGAGCGCCACGGACTCGAGGTGGAGCCCCCCCAGGGTAAGCGGGACCCCCGGCTCGCCCAAGGCGAAGGCGGCGAGGGGCGCGAGGACCGGAGTCGGCGCCCGCTGGAGGGTGAGCATGGCCTGAAACACCGGCGGTCGGCCGGAATCGCGCTCCGGACGCAGGCGCTCGGCGAGCAGGACGAAGGGGAAGTCCTGGTGCTCGAAGGCCCCCAGAGCCACGCGCCTCACCCGCTCCAGGAGCTCGGCCACCGTGGGGTCGCCGGCGAGGTCGGCCCGGAGAGGGACGGGGTTGACGAAATAGCCCACCAGGCCGGCCAGACGATCGCCGAAGCGGTCCCCCAGGCGGCCCGCGGTCGGCGAGCCGACGACGAAATCCTCCTGGCCGCTGGTGCGGGCGAGGAGGATCTCGAAGCCGGCGAGGAGCGCCATGAAGGGCGTGGCACCGCTCGCCCTCGCCAGCTCCCACAGGCCCCCGGTGGCAGCGGCGCCCAGGCGGCCACGGCGGGCCGCGCCGCGGAACGTCTGCGCCGGGGGCCGCGGCCGATCGGTCGGCAGATCGAGCGGCGGCGCGCCGGCGAGGCGCTCCCGCCAGTGCTCCCAGAGCCGCTCCCCCCAGGGCCCGGAGTAGGCGCTGTCCTGCCAGCGGGCGTAGTCGGCGAAACAGAGGGCAGGCCGCTGTAAAGGGATCTCTCCCGCGCGCGATCCGGCTGCGAAGTGATCGTAGAGGATCCCCAGCTCTTGGGCGATGACGGCGAGTGAGCCGAAGTCGGCAGCGGCGTGGTGGACGGCGAAGACGAGAAAAGCCTGGGCCGGCCGGGTGAAGAGGGCGGCACGCGACACCGGACCGCTCTCCAGGTCGAAGGGCGCGAAGGCCCCCTCGGCCATCCGCAGCCGGAGCGCCTCGGAGCTCCAGGCGGTGGCGTCGGCGACGGTCCAGGCGGCCGTTCCCCGCTCCGGCACGCGTTGCACGGGACCCTCCGGCCCGGGGTGAAACGTGGCACGGAGGGCGCCATGCCGGTCGAACAGAGCCTGGAAAGCAAGGCCGAGGGCCACCCTGTCGACGTCCCCGGGCAGCCGCGCCGCTCCGGCCAGGTTGTAGGCGGCGCTCTCGGGCGCCAGCCGGTGGAGGTACCAGAGGGCCCGCTGGCCGAGGGAGAGCGGAGCTTCCGCGAGGTCCGCCGGATCGCCCGTCGGGACGAGGGGCGGCGGCCCGGGTTCCCGGTCGGCCCCGAGGAGGGCGGCGTCGAGCCCTGCCGCGAGCTCCGCGATGCCAGCACCGTTCAGGAGATCCGCCACGGGAAGGCTCACCCCGAGGGCCCTCTCGATCTCGCCCTGGAGCTCCGCCGCCCCGAGAGAGTCGAGGCCCAGGGCGCCGAGCGGCGTCCCGCCCGCCAGCCGCTCGGGGTCCACGCGCAGAACGGCGGCGGCGCGCTCGGTGAGGAGAGCTACGAGCGCGCGCCGGCGTTCGTGCGGCCCGAGCCCCGCCAAAACGACAGCCCCCTGGGCCGCGGCGCGGTCTCCCGCCTCCGCCGCCGCTACGAGGGCGCTCCGTCCTAGCTCGACCAGGCCGCCCGCGAGATGAGCGTCGCGGCAGGCACGCCGCCTCACCTTGCCACTGGAGGTCCGGAGGAGCGTGCCGGCCCGGATGAGGACCACTTCGAAAACGCTCACCCCGTGCTCTTCGGCCACCGCGTGGCGGACGGCCGCGGCGATCTCCTCGACCTCCTCCGCGCGGACGGCGGCGCGGCGCACCACCTCGTGCACCAGGACCAACCGCTCTCCCTCCTCGGCCTCGTCCTCTCCCCGGACCTCGATCGCGAAGGCGGCGCCCCCGCCCGGGTGGAGGGCCGGGTGTGCCTCCTCGGCCGTGCGCTCCAGGTCCTGCGGGTAGTGGTTGCGGCCG
>JAXDLD010000092.1:0-5269 GCA_034666805.1 Acidobacteriota bacterium | reverse complement strand
GCCCGCGCCATAGTCGAGGACGATCTGGATGCGGATCTCCTTGGCGTCCGCGGCCGGACGCGAGGTATCGACCGCCGCGTTGATGACCGTCGTCAGGTCGACCGGCTGGGCATCCAGGCGGAGCTTGCCGGAGATGATCCGCGAGACGTCGAGCATGTCCTCGATGAGCCGGGCCTGTAGCCGGGCGTTCCTGTCGATGGTCTCGATGGCGCGCGCGAAGGCCTCCTCGCCGAGGTTCCCGGTGCTCAGCATCCGGGTCCAGCCCAGGATGGCGTTCAAAGGGGTGCGGAGCTCGTGCGAGAGAAGCCCCAGGAACTCGTCCTTGGCGCGGCTCGCCGCCTCGGCTTCCTGGCGCGCCGCCTGCTCCCGGAGCAGGAGGTTCTCCCGCTCCTTCAATCCCTGCTGGGCGACCTCGAAGAGCCGCGCGTTGTCCATGGCAATGGCCGTCTGGGCGGCGAGCCCTTCGACGATGCGCTCGTGCCGGCGGGTGAAAGCGCTCGCTTGCGAATGGCCGAAGAAGAGACCGCCGATCACCTCGCCCGAGCGGGAGACGACGGAGACCGCGAGATAGCTGGTGACCGGCAGGTGGCCGACCGGCATGCCGTTGTAGGGCTCGCTCTTGCCGTAGCGCGGGTCTTTCTTGACGTCGGCGATCCGGATCGTCGCCTCGCCCAGAAACGTCGGTCCGAAAAGCGCGGTGGCCCGCGGCATGGGGAAATTCGAGAACGCCTCCCGCGGCACTCCCGACAGGGTGTACAGCATGTACGAGGCGCCCTGGTCGTCGATCACGTTATAGAAGAACGAGCCGAACTCCGCGCCGGTGAGCTCGGTCGCCGCGTCGGTCACGGCCTGGACCAGCTTCTGCTGATCGAGCTCCGCCGACAGCAGCTGTCCGATCCGGTTGATCGTCTCGACCACGTCGGTCTGCTCGTGGAGCGCCGCCACCGCCCACTGGCGTTCGATGCCTAGTGCGATCCCGTCGGCGATCACCGCCAGCGCCCGCAAGGTGGCCTCGCTCAGAGGCTTCCGGGCGAACATGGCGATGACTCCCACCAACTGGTCTTCGACGACCAGCGGATAGCCGGCGAAGGCGACCATCCCTTCGCGCCGGGCCCACTCCTGATCGCTGACGCGCGGGTCGCCGACGACCTCGTTGGTCAGGTGGGGCTTGCGTTCCTTGGCGATCCAGCCAATTTTGAGTTCGCCGACCCCGACCTGGCTGTGCGGCCCATCCAGGTGGGTGTACATCCCGGCGCTCGCTTGCAGCTTCAGGGTGTCGGAATCCTCGCCGAGGGTCCAGATGCGGGCGAACGCCGCGTCGAGATTCTTGACGATCGCTTCGCAGCAACGGCTGAGGGTCTCTTGCAGGTCATGGCCCTGGACCAGGGCGGTGCTGATGTCCGAGCTCAAGGCGGCCAATCGTTCGCGCTCAGCCAATACCTCGGTCTGAGCGTCTTCGGAACTACCGTGGGGGGGCTCTATCATCGTGGTCTCACAGGTGCGACGCTGGCCATATTTGCAAATCTGGGGCCAGCCGGCATGGCGGCTCGCGCGAAGCGTCTTGACGCCGCTCTTGTGCAGGCGTACCGTTGATCCAGCTCACTCGTGACTGCGCGAATGAAGCAAACGAGGAGGCACACATGGCCCCACCACCTGTAGAGAAATACAAGCTCAAGGGTCTTCAGGTCGATCCCGGAGCCGGCTACTGGATGTATTGCTCTCAGTTGCACGTCCTGACGATCGAAGAGCTCACCCAGCTCACCGAGAATTCCCATTCCGATCATTTTTTCCCGGCGCCGCCCGACGCCAGCGTGACGGCGAGGGAATTCAAAGAGCTCTTGGACTTGGCGAAATGGCGGGACGACCCCTGCAAGCTGGTCTCCGTTTCCGAATGTCCAAAGGTAAAAGAAGAAAACCGCCGACCCTGTCAGCGCCCGAAGGAGCTGCCGCAGGCCTACGATTGCCGCCGACCGATCAGCAAATTGCTGAACCTGACGCCACCGCCGCTGGGTGCCGTCCTGGTCAACCGTTTCCCTTCCGAACAGATCATACGGACGGGACGAGGCATGGCGCGCGCCGTGGAAAGCGAGACCCCCGGCCTGTACCATCGGCACGCCTTGAATGATCTCATCGGCTCGCGCTCCTGGTCGCCTCCCCGCCAGGCGTTGGTGTGGGCGGCCTTGGACGTCGCCCTGGCGAGCGCGCTCCAGGCCGCCTGGTATTACAAGTGGATCAATCCTCGGACCGCCTTCCGTGAGCGGCCGGTCGAGTACGCCCGGCGCACCGGCCAGGTCAAGGAATTGCACGTCCTCTTCGACCGGCCGGACGAGCTCAATCCCGCCTACAACCTGTGCCCGGACGGCCGGCCGGACAAGCACGGCCATTTCCCCGACAACGATTCGGGTACCCCGCGCCACCCCGCCTATCCCTCCGGCCACAGCACCTATTCGGGAGCGGCTTCCGAAATCCTCAACTTCTTCTTCGGCGCCGAGAAGACTCCCAACTCTCTGCCGGCGCATCCGGCCCTGGGCTCGCTGCCGAACACCACGATCGGCGAGGAGCTCGACAACCTGGCGGACAACATCGGCATGGGTCGCCTGTGGGCCGGCATTCACTGGCGGAGCGATCATGAGGCCGGCCTGAAGCTCGGGCGCACCGTGGCCTGCCTGATCCTTCACCAGTTGGAGCGAATGGTGAGCGATCTGCCGCACGGCTTCGTTCTCTGCCCCCAGGATCTGGGAACGCTCGCGAATCAGTGCGACTTGAGCGAAAAGTTGAAGGGCTGTGACGAGAAGAAAGAGCCGCCCTCCAGAGAGGACCTGGAGAAAGAGGCCGAAGAGAGAAAGCATACTTGTTCCTCGCCGATTCGGCCCGATCGGCCGCCCTCCACGGAACTGCGCAAACCGTGTGACCCGCCCCCTCAGCCCATCGGGGAACGGCTCGACGTCAACCGGGGCGTGCAGCGGGGAGCGCAGTAAACACCGGACCTGCGAAGCGGCCCCGCCCCGCCTGCCACCAGCACGGGGTGGGGCCGCACGCACGCCGCTCTACGCGGGCGTCCCGTCGCCGAGCCTCTTCCCCCACTGTCGTCTTTTCCCCGCCGATCCCGATTCTTAAAGTGTGAATCGCCGTCGCCCGCTTCCGGGCGCGGCACGGTGGAATCCCTGTCCGCGGCCTGAAGAACGCACAGACGACGAAGCATCAACGAAAGGAGCGGCAACCATGTTTACGGAACAGATCCAAAGATATAGGAAAACCCTCGCGGCGGCGGTCCTCCTTCTGCTGGCGGGAGGCGTGCTCTCCGCACGGCCGGCCTTCGCCAGGGTTACCGCCAACACCATGAACCCGGTCGCCCTCGTGACCGACGGCGGCCGTCACATCATCGTGACGGGGCCCGTCGCGTGCACGGCGGGCGAGAGATTTCACGTCCGCGTGACGGTAACTCAGCGTTCGACCGGGGCCGTGGCCGAGGGACGCACCCTCGCCACGTGCACCGGCGACACCCAGCGGTGGGAAGCGCATGCATCGACCCAAGGTCCGGAAAACTTCAAGGCGGGCCCTGCCACCGCAACCGCCCTGGGTCGCACCCTCGATCACGGTACCACCACCGACGCGCATCAGTGGTGGGTCGGTCTCACCCTGGAAGCCGAGTAGAGCCGGAGCGATGCCCGGCGCCGGGCGCCATGCGCGGCGCCAGGGCTTGTCTCTGGCTCTGCGGCAACCGTCTACAGCTGGACCCGCCTGCCCGAGCTCTCCGGCGTCAAGGCCGGCGACGTGTTCACCGGCACGGCCGCCCAGATCCCCATCCAGGACCAGTGGAAGGGTCACTTCGCGCTCGGCCTCTCGGTCGACCTCCGCTACGCCGCCGCTCTGCTCAAGCGGTAGGGTCGAGCTCGCTCTCGAGGTCATGGTGCCCCCGGCGTCAGGCCCGCGCACCATAGGCGCTAACTCAGCCCTCATCCCTGCAAGGCGGGCTTGAGGGTAGGGCTCGAATCCACGCAGGGCCTCTCGGCATAGGCGAGGGCGTCTGGGAAGCGGCCGCGAGATCTCGACGCGATGGAGATCCTCGCTCACCGCGGTCTGGGTGAGGCGGAGCGTCGGCATTCTGGTCATGGAGAACCGCTTCCTGCCGGAAAGTGTAAGGCATCACCCAGCGCGAGCGCCGGGGCCGCCGTCGCCCCTCGGACGCCGACGACCGACGACGTAGGGGCGGTCGCTGCCCCTCCGACGCCGACGACCGACGACGCAGGGGCAGTCGCTGCCCCTCGGACGCCGACGACCGACGACGCAAGGGCAGTCGCTGCCCCTCGGACGCCGGCGACCGACGACGTAGGGGCAGTCGCTGCCCCTCCGACGCCGATGACCGACGACGTAGGGGCGGTCGCCGCCCCTCCGACTCCGACGACAGACGACGCAGGGGCAGTCGCTGCCCCTCGGACACCGACGACCGACGACGCAGGGGCAGTCGCTGCCCCTCGGACGCCGGCGACCGACGACGTAGGGGCGGTCGCTGCCCCTCCGACGCCGACGACCGACGGCGTAGGGGCGGTCGCTGCCCCTCCGACGCCGACGACCGACGGCGTAGGGGCGGTCGCCGCCCCTCGGACGCGGACGACCGACGGCGTAGGGGCGGTCGCTGCCCCTCGGACGCGAACGCTCGGCGGCTCTACCGGTCGAGCGGCGGGGAGGGTTCCGTCGGGTCGGGAGAAGGCGCGGAGGCTTTGCGGGAAGCCGCCGGACCCACCCGTCCGGGAGAGACCACCTAAGTTAGCGCCTACGGGTCCGCGCCCCCATGGTCGCCGTCTTCCGGGTGGGGGTGTCGCGGCTGCGGTCCGTGCGCCGTCCGCTGGACGGATCGCCTATGCGCTCCCCCCTGTAGGCTGCCCTCCAAAGGTGGGTAGTTCGCTGGCAGGGAATCGCCAGTGAGCTTTTATGTAGTTCCTCAAAACAACGGTAGCACCAAGGTCAACGGTACCCCGCCTGACTTCCCCCTCCAGATTACGCCATACCATACGCATCTGATCCCTTGCGGGTTCGCTACTCCCTTCTTCGTCATCTAGCAAGGAAAGTTCCTGACTAGCACGGCGACAGACTGCGATAGCGTCGGAGGTCTGACCATTCCTGGTATAGAAGCCGAACAAGTAAACGAGGTCTAGAAAGAAATCCTTCACTAATCCGTGTTCAAGATCCCCGGCAATAACCTCCTGAAATAAGACTTCTGCTTTCTTCGTGTGCCCCAGGTGTTCAAGTAGACGTGCTGCGTTGAACT
>JAXDLD010000091.1:0-6879 GCA_034666805.1 Acidobacteriota bacterium | reverse complement strand
TCGCGAGGAGCTCTCCGGGAGCGCCGAACGGCTTCGGATCGAAGCTCACGCCGAGGTTCTGGGTGACCCACCAGTGCCAGACGGCGTCCTCCGTGCGGCCCAGCCCGGCCTCCGCCAGGGCGAGCCGGGCGACGGCGTCGAACGTCCCGGAGGTCTTCCGGAGCATCGCATCCGAGAGGAGCGAGCGGGACTCCTCCTCGGCCGCCGCCCACTCTCCCCGATGGAGCTCGCCGTCGATCTTCTCCAGACTATAGGCCGCCCAGACATTTTCGGGAAGCCGGGACGGCACCCGGGCTTGGGCTGTGTTGGCGGAGTTGGCGCCGAAGCCGGCCTGCGGTGAGGCGAGGGCGGCGACGAGGCAGAAGGCAGCTAGGGTCGATCGCATGGGGAGATTTTTCCTGGCTCTCGGCCGACTCTTCCTCACTGCTCGGTCACCGGTTGATCGAGCTTGAAGTTCATCGTCAGATCGTAATGGACCTTGACCGGCTTCCCTTCGAAGACCGCGGGCTCGAAGCTCCAGTCGCAAAGGGCGTCCAGCGTCGCGGCGCCGAGGCCCAGCGGCGGAGCCTGCACGATGCGCGGCTGCGTCACCCTCCCGCTCTCCGCGAGGATCGCCTTGACGGAGACAGCCCCCTGGACCCGGGCCCTCCGCGCGGCTGGGGGCATCTCCGGCGCGCGCCGATGCAGGACCTTGGGCGCCTGGACCTTGCCCGCTTTCGCCCCCGATCCCGTCCCCTTCTGCGTCTCGTGGGCGGAGACGTTGTCTTGCACCGGGTTCGCCTGGAGCAGCCGGCCGGGCTCGCCGTAGGCGGAGAGGTCCGCCTGGCGAAGCCGCGGGTCGAGGATCTGGGCCGCCTGCCAACGGCAGATTCCGCCACTGGGATCCCCGCTGCCGGCATTGGCCAGCGCAAGCAGGGCGAAGGCGGCGACCACGGGCGCGGGATCGGTCTTCATGGTCGGCGCCTGCTCGGCGAGGAGCTGCTGGGCCGCCACCTTGAGGTCGGCCCAGGCGCCCGAGCGGGCGAGGGCTTCGACGGGAGAGACGGCTGGGCTGCGGGGCAGGATCTCCACCAGGGGCGTGCTCGCGGCACCGGCCCCAGGAGCGGCGGAGGGGGGCTCCGGCGCCTGCGCGAGGGCCGGTCCCACGAAGAGGAAGAAAGACGCTGCGAGCGAGGGTAAATTCGGAGTCTTCATAGGAATTATTGTACATCGCCGAGCGATGAAAATCGGGGTAACGATCAGGGAATGGCGGGCGCAGTCGCGTTCTTGATATCCTTACAGAGCCGCACCCACGCCTGGTCGCGGTTCCCCTTCATCTCCGCCAAAGGCTTGTCCGGTGGCGAGACCACCGCCTGGTAGTGTTTGAGAGGTGTCTCCTCGTAGGCACACGCGCGGAGCTGAACCCACAGGATCTTGACGCCACCGGCTTCGGCTTCCTTCAAGAGCGGCGTGAGCTCATGCTCGTGGATGAAATCAGAGGCCAGGAAGTCAGGGCTCACGAGCAGCACCGCGACGCTGGTCTTTCCCAATGCGGATTGAATCTCGTCGAACCACTTCGACCCCGAAGAGATCTGTTGGTCCGACCAGGCTGTGACGACACCTCCCCGCAGGTAAGGTTTGAGGTGCGTGAGGAATTGGTCCTTCAGATTCTTGTCGCGGTGACTGTAGCTGATGAAAACTTGATCTCGAATGGACTCTTCGCTCGGCGTCGGTTCTGGATCGGGAAGGGATTCGTTCGTTTGGGTCTCCGGCCATCCCTGCGCCGCAGCCTCTGCGTCGGCGAGTTCTCCGTCGCGGCGGTGATAGCCGTGCTTCTCGATTAGGCGGCGGGCCTCGGCCAGGGCGGCACGGTCGCGGAAGAGGCGGGCACGGGTAAGCTGGACATCAGCCTGGTGCAGCGGCATCGGTCCCCGCTCGGCGATCTCCCAGGCTTCGTCCAGATCCTCCAGGCAGCCCTGTTCGTCGCCCGAGAGACATCGCAGCCAGGCACGCGTTAGCAGACCAAGCGGAAGATAGCTCACGTCGCCGGCTGCGCGGAACTCGTTGACTGCGGCTGTGATGCCGTCTTTAATGAGGTGGTCGACCGTGGGAAGCGAAATCGCCGCGGAATTATAAAAAGACGCACGGGCTATGGAAAGGTGGTCTAGGGCTACCTCGAGGAGTGACGGTTTATTGGTGAAGAGCTCTTGCCAGGCACGTTGAGCCCCTTTGGCCCGCTCGGTAACGGTATCGCAAGCGTCATTGGGCGTCGTAATTGTAGTAGTAAGGAAACATTGCCACGCCGCGCGTTCCGCATCGGACTGCAGCAGGTCACAATACTGGAAGCCCACTAGCGAGTAGAGCCGAGGATATTGCGGCTGCCTAGCGGCTTGGCGGGACTCCGCGTCCTCGAACAGAAGCCGCGACTCGGCACGGCGGCCCGCTTGGTGGAGAGCGGCAGCCAGGGTGCCGCGGTTGACTATCTGTTGAAAAGCATTCTCACTACGGTCGGCATAGAAAACCGCCTGCTCGCCTATAGTTATTGCCGCGGCCACCTCACCGCGAGTGAGTTCAAGTTCATTTAGGTTGTTGGCGCTGATCGCGGCTGCCTTCCAATCCTCGGCCTGGACTGACATTTTCAGCCCGGCACCCATCGGCTCAACCGCCTCTGGCAGCCGGCCCAGAGCTCGCAGGCGGTAAGCCGCCTCGTTGAGTAGCCACGACTGGTCAGCGGGCGCGAGGCTCGGCGCGAAGGTGGTCCAGGGCGTCGCGAAGAAGCACGCCACCACTCCCAGATCCGCACCAATCGCGCCGAGTTCCTTTGTACTGTAGAAGCCGTCGGCCTTCGTGCCCCGCAGGATACGCGCTTTGTAGACGTCTTCACATACTTGCTGATGCAACCCTGCTAGACAGCCATGGACCACTGCCTGGTAGAGCGGCTGCAAGCCGGCGAGCGTGGCCGGCTGGTACTCTGTCGTTTCGCAGAGGTGCTCGAACAACTGCCGGTGTCCGGCCCTCCACGTCTCGGGGAAGTGCGCCCGCAACTGCTCGGCAAAGTACTCGCGGAGCAGCGGGTGCGAGTCGATGGGAGGGGACGGGGAGACGGGAAGGCCGATCAGTCGGAGGACAGTCAGACGGCGGAGGATGCGATGCCAGTCCGCCGCTGACAGTCTCCGCAGCGGCGCGGTGAGTGCTTCGAGCTGGGGTTCCGCCGTTTGGCGTATCACGGCCAGCAATTTTCTTTCGGCCGGGCGGTCAAAAAAGCCCAAGAGGCGCAGCACCGCGACTTCAGGGCTGGACTCTCCCAGATGTTGCACGTAGGCCCCGAAGAGGTGCCGTGCGTGGTACCGATGCTCGACGTCCTCGGCCAGCAGCGGAATTTCTCGACGACGCCGGATCTCGTGGTCGTCCGTGGCATCGCGCAAGTAGGACCCCAGGAGCATCAGCGAGTACGCGTGGCCCCTGGCCTCCTCCACCGCTTGGTGCAACTCCCACTCGGGTCCCCGGACCGCCAACTGCCGCAACAGCTCCGCTCCGGCCTCTGCGTCCAGCCGGTCAAGCGGCTGCTGGACGACCGCCCGGCCAGCCTTGTCCTTAAGCTCCACGATCGGTTGGCGCGAGGTGACCACGCACAGGCCCCTGCCGGACACATCGCCCAACCGTCCGGCCGCCAATGAGACCAGTAGGGAACGGATCGCCGGATCTTTGAGCCGCCCCTCATCGAATGCTGGCGGATGCTGGAGCGGCTCGATTCCATCGAGCACGACGAGGCCACGTTCCTGAACGACCAGCCGGGCGAGCGTCCGCCCCTGCTCGGTGGGATCGATAAGCCGCGGTCCGGTATGGCCGAAGTACTGGAGAGCCTGCTCGAAGAAGAGCTCCGACGACGCATTCCGTTGCTCGTTGCTCCCCTGGCTGTAAAAAGAGTGTACGAAGACCCGCCCCGCCCCACGCCAGCCGTCGTCCCGCACCTGAGCCAGCCACTTCGCGATGACCCGTGTCTTCCCCGCGCCCCCTTCCGCGTGGAGCACGAAGACACGGACCGTCCCCTCGGCCCAGGCTCGGTCGAGCGCCGCAAGCTCCGCCTGGCGCCCGGCGAAGCCCTCGCCGTAGGTGCGCAGCACCTCGATGCCGTGCGGCTCGGGAGTTTCAGGGGCCAATGCGGACATGGGCGGCTCGGGACGGTTCGGTGAAGTATTATGTCAGACGGAAAGCACAGCGGACGCACGCCCGGCACGGCCCACCCACCCGCCCAACCATCCGGGCGCTACGACGGACCCTCCGGGAGTCTCCGGAACGTCTCCGGACCCTTCGGGAACTCCTCCGGGAGCTTCCGGAATCCCTCCGGACGCTCCCGAAACCCCTCCGGGGCCTTCCAGAATCCCTCCGGGAGCTGCAAAACCTCTTGGAAGTCTTCCGGAACGTCTTGAAAGTCCTCGGGAAGGCGTGGAAAGTCTTCGGGAACACGTGGTAAGTAACTTTCCAAGCTCTAGAAGTCGAGCTGAACGCGTAAGAAGTAGACTTCCAGACCTGAGAAGTCTTCCCGAAGCCGTCATAAGTGACTTTCCAGGGAGGGAAAGTCCACCCGGACAGGTCGGAAGTCCTCCCGGAGACGCAAGAAGTCGACCTGGAGACACAAGAAGTCCACCCGGAGACACAAGAAGTCCACCTGGAGACACTAGAAGTCGACCTGGAGCCGCGAGAAGTCGACTTCGAGACGTCGGAAGTCGACCTGGAGGCACCAGAAGTCGACTTCCAGACGCTAGAAGTCGACCCGGAGTCGCCAGAAGTCGACTTCCAGGCGTCAGAAGTCGACCTGGAGACGTTGTCCACGACTTAAAGAAGATCTTAGCGACTTCCACAGGTCTCGTAATGCGCGGCGTAACCTTCCGGCTGCACAATGCTCCTCGGGTCAAGGGATCGCCCGGCCCCCCAAGACTCGGCGATCTCCCAATACCCCTCCACGCGGTCCCCTTGGCATAGGCGGGACCGCCTTTTTTTGCTCTCACCCCTCTGGAGCACGTCCCGGAGGTAGACTCTCCCTCGTGATCGAGGCCGAACCCCGAGCGGTCCCCCTGCTGGTCCAATCGGCCGAGCCCGCGCCGATGGCCGCCGGCGGCGCGCCGGCCCCCGCCGGCTATCAGGGGTTCGAGCTGATGCCGGACACCCCGCCCGATGGCCAGCTCCGCCGGCTGTTCACCATCCACCGGCACCTCTTCGGGCTTCTCTTCGGCGGCCTCGTGGCCCACGTCCAGGAGGGCGCCGCCCTCGGCAAGGGACGGGGCTTCCGGGTGCTCTGGAACCTGGAGCGGCTCCTGGCCGCCCTCGTCCGACCCTTCCTCGACAAGACCCTCGCCGACCTCCCCTTCCCCGTCCAGCTCAGGCGGCGGCTGGAGATTTTGGGGCCGACCTACATCAAGCTCGGCCAGGTGCTCGCTCTCCGCCAGGACCTCCTGCCGCGCGCGATCACCGAGGAGCTCAAGAACCTCCTCGACCGGCTGCCGGTCGTCTCCTTCCCGCGCTACCTGGAGCTCATCGTCAAGGATCTGGGCCGGCCGATCGAGGAGATGTACACCTGGATCGACCCGGTGCCGACCGGCTCGGCGTCGATCGCCCAGATCCACCGGGCGACGACCCGGGAGGGGGACTCGGTCATCCTGAAGGTCGTCAAGCCGGGGATCAAGGAGACCCTGACCCGCGACGCGCGGCTCTTGAAGCTCCTCGGCTGGATTCTCCAGAAGTTCATCCCCCGCTACCAGCCGCGGCGGGTGATCGCCGAGTTCGTGGAGTACACCCGCCGCGAGGTCGACCTGCGGCGCGAGGCGGACAACGCGCAGAGCTTCGCCGCCAACTTCTCCGACCTGGAAGGCGTCGTCTTCCCCCGCATCTACCGCCAGTACAGCGGCCCGGGCGTCCTCACCATGGAGTTCCTGGACGGCTTCAAGCCGAGCGGGCCCGAGGCCCTCGCGCTCTCCGAAGAGGATCGCGACCGGCTGGTGGGCCTGGGCGCCGCCTCGATCATCCGCATGCTCTTTCGGGACGGCTTCTTCCACGCCGACCTCCACCCCGGGAACCTCCTGATCCTGCCCACCCCGGAGGGCCCCCCGAAGCTCGGCTTCATCGACCTCGGGATGGTCGGACGCTTCGACAGCGAGCTCAGGCGTACCCTCCTCTACTACTACTACACCCTGGTGATGGGCGACGCCGAGAGCGCCGCGGGCTATTTAGCCGCCGTCGCCCAGCCGGGGCCGGGAGCCGACCCGGTGGGGTTCCGCCGCGAGGTCACCGAGATCCTCCTCCGCTGGAACCGGAACGCCAACTTCCGCGACTTCTCGCTCGCCCAGCTCATTCTCCTCTCGGTCAACGAGGGGGCCCAGCACCGCATGTACTTCCCGGTCGAGATGGTCCTGATGGTCAAGGCGCTCGTGACCTTCGAGGGGGTGGGCCAGATCCTGAAGCCGGGGCTCGACGTGGCGGCGGTCTCGCGGGAGCACGCGAACGAGATCTTTTTAGATCAGTTCAAGCCGGCGCACCTCGCCCGCCAGCTCATGCGCGGAGTGCCGGAGATCCTGGAGGCGATCACCAAGGCGCCGGCGGTGATCACCGAGGGGGTGCGCCTCCTCCAACAGGCTACCCGCCGGCCCCCGGAGAACCCCTTCGCGGGCCTCCGCGGCACGATCTTCGGCGGCTTCTGCCTGGTTGCCGGGGCGGTGCTCGCGGGCGCCCACGGACCCTGGCCGGTGTGGACCGCCCTCTTCATTCTCGGGATCGGCTCGGCCCTGTCGCGGGGCAGGCGATGACGGGACCGGAGCCCCATCCCCCGTTCTACGAGCCGTTCGATCCCGGTTATGGCCAGGCGGTGATCAACGACCTCTTCAAGCCCTATCTCGGCCCCTACTT
>JAXDLD010000090.1:0-25781 GCA_034666805.1 Acidobacteriota bacterium | reverse complement strand
TCTTTGGCGGTCCGGAAGAGCAGCTCACCCGACTTGACGTCGTCCAAGCCGACGGTCGACGCGGCGAACGCCGGGCCGGACAGCGCGAGCAGGAAAAGGATTGCAATCGACAGAGCTGTCACGGAGCGGCGCGGTTTCATTTCGAACCTCCGCTTTTCTTCGCTCTCGCAGCGAGGTTGCGCGAGACCGGTTGGAAGTCCTGAAGAGCAAGGCAGGTGCCACGCCTGGAAGGCTCTGGCATGTGGCTGGAAACAATGGGATTATCGATTCCTGGACGGTCGCATATCGAGCCGAACTCCAAACCGTTGGATTCACATTTCCGTTTCACAAAACGGTTATAAACGCGCGCCCGGCGTTTGACTCCGCGCGAGAGGCCTCCTACTCTCAAGCCGACCAGGAGACCCCATGCAGAGAAAATTCCTCCGGGCTGGCGCCCGGCTCCTCCTCCTCGCCCTCGCCACCGTAGCGCCAGCCTCGGCCGCCCCGGAGCCCCCGCCAAATACCGACCGGCTGGTCCACCTGGCCAAGCTGTGGGGGACGGTCCGCTACTTCCACCCCTACCTCGCCTATCGCGACCTCGACTGGGACGCCGCCGCCGTCGCCGCCATCCCGAAGGTGCGGGCGGCGAAGACGGAGGGGGAATACCGGCAAGCGGTTGCCGGGATGCTCGCCGCGCTCGGCGACCCCGCCACCCGGGTCGAGAAGACGGTGTCCCCAGGCCCGCCCCCGTCCGTCTCCGCCCGGCCCCCCATCTTCCGCTGGGCGGAGGACGGGCTGCTCGTCGTCGACTTCCGGGCCTACAGCGGCTACGCGATCTACACGGAGCTGCCGGGCGCCCTCGCCAAGGTGACGGCGGAGATCCCCAAGTCGCGGGCGGTCGTCTTCGATCTGCGCGGCTACCCCGCCGCGGGTGAAGCCGGGGTCGATTACTCCCCCATTCTCGACGGGATCGCCGGCTCTCTCGTCGGCCGGCCGCTCCGGGCCCCCAGCCGGCGCTATCTCGTCCACTCCGGCTACCGCAGCCAGGACGTCTCCTACGGTACCTACTACTCGGCCTTCGTCACCCCCTTCGCCACCGCCTACTCCCCCGCCTCTCCGGAGGCCGCGGCCCCCACCCCGAAGCCGCCGGAACGGGTGGTCTTCTTAGTCGGCGAGCGCACGGTCCTCCCCGAGATCGCCGTCGCTCTCCAGGCCGGGGGCGAGGGGCGCATCGTGAGCGAGAGGCGCCTCGCTCCCGACGCCTATGTCGCCACCGTCTCCGTCGACCTCGGCGAGGGTCTGACGGCACGGGTGCGGACGAGCGAGACTCTGCCCCTCCCCGGCTGGCCGGGAGTGCACGCCGACGCCGAGGTGGACCCTGGCGGACCGGGAGGTCCGGACGCGGCCTTGGAGGCGGCGCTCCAGATGGCACGGACGCCCAGCGTGGCGCCGGCCCCGGCGCCTGCCGCCGCCCTTCCCGAGGCCGTCTTCCACCCCGACCGCACCTACGGGGAGATGCTCGCCCCCGAGCTGCCCTACCGGCTCCTCGCCGTCTTCCGCTACTGGAACGTCCTCCACTATTTCTATCCCTACAAGGCCCTGATCGGCGACTGGGACGCGGTCCTCCCCCAGCTCCTCACCCGCATGGAGGGGGCGGAGGGGGCGCGGGGCTACGCCGAGGCGGTGCTCGAGATGTCGACCCGGGTCCCCGACGGTCACACCAACGCCTACGGCCACCCCGAGATGCCGAAGGTCCTCGGCGAGAGCCGGCTGCCTCTCCAGGTGCGCTGGGTCGAGGGGGCCTACGTGGTGACGGCGGAGGACGACGACCTGCGGAAGGCGGGGATCGAGGTCGGCGACGTCCTCCTGGCGGTCGACGGCGAGCCGGTCGCCGCCCGCGCCGCCCGTCTCCGGCGCTTCGTCACCGCCGCGACCGAGGCGGCGCTCCGCAACCGGATCGGCGGCTTCCTGGTCAACGGCACGGCGAGGTCGACGGCGGTCCTCACCCTTGCCGGGCGGGATGGAAAGGCGCGGGAGGTCCGAGTCGATCGGGTGCCCCACGCCCACTCCTTCAGGCCCCAGAGGCCCGGCCCGGTGGTCCAGGTCCTGCCCGGCAACATCGGCTACGCCGATCTCACCCGCCTCGAAACGGCGGAAGTGGACGGCATGTTCGAGCGGCTGGCGAAGACCCGGGCCATCATCTTCGACATGCGCGGCTACCCCCACGGCACGGCCTGGGGGATCGCGTCCCGCCTCGGCCCGGGCGGCGCGAAGGTGGCGGCGCGGTTCCGCCGCTCCGAGGTCTCGGCCCTGGTGGACGGGGACATGGACGAGACGAGCTTCGCCTTCGCCCAGACCCTGCCGCCGCCGGTCTCTGGGAAGCCGAAGTACAAGGGCCGGACGGTGATGCTGATCGACGACCGGGCGATCAGCCAGTCCGAGCACAGCGGCCTCTTCTATGAGGCGGCGAACGGCACCCAGTTCGTCGGCTCCCCTTCCGCCGGGGCCAACGGCGACGTCACCGTCTTCACCCTGCCGGGAGGGGTGACCATCACCTTCACGGGCCACGACGTCCGCCACGCCGATGGCCGCCAGCTCCAGCGCGTGGGCCTGAAGCCCGACGTCCCCGTCGAGCCGACGATCGCGGGGATCCGCGCCGGCAGGGACGAGGTGCTGGAGCGGGCGGTGCGGTATCTGACGAACAATCCGCGCTAGATGCCGTACAGAGCCGAGAGGGACCTTCTCATGCGCCACCTTCGCCCGCTCCCGCTCCTCCTCCTGCTTCTCCTCCCGGGCCGCCTGCTCGCCGCCGACGCCAAGACTCCTCTGCCGGCCCTCGGCCACTGGGAGGGGACCATCCAGATCCCCGGCGTCGAGCTCCTGGTCAAGGTCGATCTCGCCCAGGAGGGGGAAGCCTTCAAGGGGACGATCGACATCCCGCAGCAGGGGGCCAAGGGGCTGCCGCTCGAAGGGATCGCGGTGCCCGCCGGAGCCGAGGGGAAGGTGCATTTCGCCATCCAGGGGATACCGGGCGCCCCGGCTTTCGACGGCACCTTGGCGGCGGGCGAGATCAAGGGCACCTTCAGCCAGGGCGGCCAGTCCTTCCCCTTCCATCTCGGCCGCGAGGCCCTGAAGCCGACCCCGACGACCCCGCCCACCCCGCGCCCGCAGGAGCCCAAGCCCCCCTTCCCCTACAAGGCCGAGGAGGTCGGCTACGAGGCGAACGGGGTCCATCTCGCCGGCACTCTCACCCTGCCGCCGGGAGAGGGGCCCTTCCCCGCCGTCCTCCTCATCACCGGCAGTGGCGCCGAGGACCGGAACGAGGAGGTCTTCGGCCACAAGCCTTTCCTGGTGATCGCCGATCACCTGACCCGGGCGAGGATCGCCGTCCTGCGGGTCGACGACCGCGGGGTGGGAGGCTCGACCGGCAACACCCCCCTGTCGACCACCGCGGACTTCGCCGGCGACGCCCTGGCCGGGGTGCGGTTCTTGAAGGCCCATCCCCACATCGCGCCCGGCCGGATCGGCCTCCTCGGGCACAGCGAGGGGGCCCTCATCGCGCCGCTCGCCGCCAGCCGCTCCAAGGACGTGGCCTTCATCGTCATGCTCGCCGGCACCGGCGTCCCGGGCTCCGAAGTCATCCTCGACCAGGGGGCGCGGATCGCTCGCGCCGAGGGGGCGCCGGAGGAGAAGATCCGGGCGCAGACCGCGGATCAGAAAAAGATCTTCGAGCTGATGCGGACCGAGAAGGACCCGGTCGCCCTCCGCGCCAAGCTCCGCGAGGTCGTCCGCGCCCAGGTCGCCGGTATCCCGGAAGCGGAGCGCAAGGCGCTCGGCGGCGACCCGGACAAGTTCATCGACGTCCAGGTCGACGGGGTCCTCTCCCCCTGGTTCCGCTTCTTCCTCACCTACGACCCGCGGCCGGCCCTCGCCTTGGTGAAGGTCCCGGTCCTCGCCTTGAACGGCGAGCGCGACCTCCAGGTCAACCCCGACCTCAACCTGCCGGAGATCGAAAAGACGCTCAAGGCGGCGAAGAACCCGGACGTGACGATCCGCCGGCTGCCGGAGCTGAACCACCTCTTCCAGCACGCCAAGACCGGCGCCGTCTCCGAGTACGCGAAGAGCGAGGAGACGATGTCGCCCGAGGTGCTCGACATCGTCACGAAGTGGATTTTGGAGAGGTTCGGGAAGACGGCGTCGCAAGCGCGCTGAAGCGCGCGCCTACGGCGCCACTTCCAGGAACACCCTCTCGTCCCGGTTGAGATATCGCTCGCCGGCCACCGTGCTGCCGGTCGCGTGGTAGTTGCGGTCGGCCCGCGCCCCCCACCCTTCGACGACCAGGAGGGCGAGGGCGGCGCCGCCGAGGACGGCGAGGAGGCGCCGCGGCGGATCGGCGGGGGCGAGCCCGGTTCGCCAGGGGGTGCGCTTCAAGAGGAGGTCGACGGGCCAGAGGAGGCCCGCGGCTACGAGGGTGAACCAGAAGGGCAGTAGGAGGAGCCCCTGGCGGACATAGCCGAAGAAGAGGGCGGTCGTAAAAAACCCCGCCGCGGTGAGCAGCAGGACGAGGAGCGCCCAGCGCCGCGGCCCGCCCGGCGCGAGGGCACAGGCGAGGAGGCCCAGGAGAGCGAGCGGGATCGTCACCCGCGGCAGGAAGCGGGCGGGGCGCGACTCGGGGACGAAGACGTCGATCGGCAGCCGCTCGCCGAAGAGGCCGCCCGGCCAGTCCCACTGCGTCCAGCCCAGCTCCAGGGAGCGGAGGACGAGACCCCACTTGCGGAGCACCAGCCGCGAGAAAGCCGCCGGGTGGCCGCGCACCCAGCTCCAGGCCACGGCGTCGCCGTGCAGCAGGAGATGGAGGTGCTCGGGATCGGCGAGGTCCAGAACCGGCGATGTCGAGCGCGAAGCGAGGAGCCGGCGGGAGAAGGTGCCGTCCGCGCCATCCCAGTTGGCGAGGGCGAGGTTCAGGGGACCGTAGAGGGTGATCGGCACGAAGCGCGGCAGCGGCTCCGGGAGATGAAGCCGCTCGTCCGCCGCCGCGAGCCGGACGGCGTTCCTCGCCGTCCAGGGGGCGACGACGAGCACCCAGCCGGCGAGGACGAGGGCCCAGGGCTTGAGCCCCGCCATGCCCCGGCGTCCTGCGAGCACGCCGCCCACCCCCACCGCCACGAGGAGCGCGGCGGGCAGGACCGCCTCCGCCCGGGTGAGCGAGAGCGCCCCGAAGAGCAGCCCGAGGAGCAGGGCCGCGCCGCTCCCGCCGGCCCTGCCGCCTGGCGCCGTGAGCGGATGCTCGAGCCGCCGGCTCCAGACGAGGAGGGCGAGGAGCAGGAGGTCGAGGTACAGCCCCTCGGAGACCGGGGCGACCGCCAGGACGTAGAGCCCGAAGTGGTAGAGGGAGAGGAGCGCGGCGAGGAGGGCGGCCGTCCGCCCCAGGTAGGGCCGGACGAGGAGATAGAGGAGCCCGACCGCGAGGCTCCCCACGAGCGCCAGGACCGCCTTGACCGCCGCGTGCCCCACGGTCGCCTCCGGCGCTCCCGCGCCCAGGAGCCCGTGGACGGCGGCGAGGAAGAACGGAAAGCCGGGCGGGTGGAAGGGGATGCCGTTGTCGTAGAGCTTCCCCGCGAGGAGAGCGCGGGCGGCGCGGAAGAAGGTCTCGGAGTCCCCCTCGTAGAAGATGGTGAACGGCCAGTCCCAGTCCCGGTTCGAGCGCAGGAAGGCCAGCCGGTGGACCCAGGCGAGAAGCGTGAGGGCCGCCGCCCAGAGGAGGTCGCGCCGGCCCTCGCGCGGTGCGTCGCTCTCCCCCCCGGGGCGTCCCAGATGCGCCGGCCGGGGCGCCGGAGCTTTCTTCTTTCGGCTCAAGGCTTAAGGATAACAAAAGGGCCGGGCGACAAGCCCGGCCCCATCTCGACGAAGACAGACCGCCGCTACGACGTACAGAGCGGACGGGTGCCGCAGGCGATGCCGTGGGCGTTGAAGGCGTCCCAGATCCGGCAGCCGTTGGGGGTGCCGTTCGCCAGGTTGCCGTCGTTGTCGTCCGCGGCTAAAAAGACCGTGTACCAGTTGGTCGAGCCGCAGCCGTTGACGGTGGCGGCCGGGTTGCACTTGCCCCCCGAGACCACCTGGTAGGCGCTCTTGCTCGGCGTCAGGCTCTTGTACCAGATGGAATCCATCGCCGCCCAGCCGGCCGTCGCGCCGTAGTGGGCGACGAGGCTCTGCGCCAGGTCCCAGTTGGCCGAGCTCGCGATGAGGCTCTCGCAGTGCCCCTCATAGCCCATCGGTCCCTGGTAGGGGCTGATGCCTCCCGATAGGAACGGACAGGCGTTGCGGTCACAGTTGATGCCGGTGTCCGCGGCCACGTTGCTCGGCTTGGCGATCGTATGGGCGCCGCCCAGGCCGAACTCGGCGACATCGCGCACGCCGGTGCACGCGGTGCAGTTGAAACAGTTGACCCCGGGCTTGAAGTTCTGGCCGATGCAGGAGACCTTGGTCTCCAGGAAGGCGAAGGTGTCGCCCACCGCCTCGCCGGTCCCCTTGTCGGAGGCCGCGCCGCCCGAGTTCTGGTCCATGCCATGGCCCCACTCGTGGAGGAAGACGGCGGCGATCTCACCGGTGTTCGAGCAGCCGCCGCCCGAGCGGTAGAAGTTCACCGTGCTGCCGTTCCAGAAGGCGTTGCAGGTGGCGTTGACGTTCATGTTCGCGGTCAACGTGCCGGCGAGCCAGGTGTTGGTGGGGAAGAAGGTCGCCGCCTTCCGGTTGATGTTCGTCAGGTGGTAGAAGCCGGAGCGCGCCGCGTGGGTGTTGCCGGCGCCGCCCGAGCCGGGCGTCGTGCAGTCGGTGCCGCCGCTGGTGCCGAAGGCGAGGTTGCCGGTCGCGCTGTCGGCCTTGGAGATCGCGCCGCAGGTATCGCTGATCTTGATGAACTTGCCGGAGAGGGTGTCGGTCGCCGTGCCGCCGCCGTAGGTGTAGTTGCCGGCGGAGTCGGTCGTCTTGGTCGTGCCGTTGGTGACGTTGCTGAAGGGGAAGCCGACGACCGTTTCGGGATCGGTGTTGGTCACCGGGTAGATCCCCCCGGTCACCGCGGCGTACTCGTTAATATCGGCGAGCTTCAGCACCTTGCCGCTCCCGGCGTCGACCACCGCCTGGTAGGTGGCGTCGTCACCCGCCCTTCTAAAGGAGAGGTCCCAGACCAGCAGATGCTGGTAGCCGGCCCCCGGTGCGCCCTGGTAGGCCTCGGCCGGCGCCTCGCCGGCAGTGAGGGTGGGGAGGATCTTGAGATCACCGGCCCGGACGACCTCGGAGAGCTCGGAGACCGCGAAGCCGCCGGCCGCGAGAGCCGCTCCCAGGGCCCGCTCACGGGAGACCCGGGGCTTGACGCTCGGCATCCGCACCTCAGCCACCTTCTCCGCCCCGAGCTGCACGAGGTTGCCGTTGTTGATCCGGAAGTAGACCTTGGCCCCTTCGACCGGGACCCCGCGGTGGAACTGCTGGAGCTCGACGAACCAGAGCTGCCCCTGGTCGCCGAAGTGGACGCTCCCCGCCGGGTCGAGCCGCAGGTCGAGAGCGGAGACCTTGAGGAGCTCCGGCATCTCCGCCAGGAAGCCGCGCACCTTGCCCTCCACGTCGGCCAGGGTGACCGCGCCGGGGTGGCCGACCGCCTTGGCGAGAGTCAGGGTGTTGCCGCGGCCGGGGAGGAGCGGGATGCCGGCCCCCTGGACGACGTTGGGCCTGCCGCTGCGCTGGTCGTAGCGCACCTCCCACTGCGAGGAGTAGCGGGCGAAGAGGCCCTGGAGATCCGGGTGCGCCGCCGCCCGGGCCGACCCCATCTCGTAGTGGACGAGCGAGGGGGTGACGTCGAGCTCCGGGGTGGTGAAGACCCGGGCCCGGGTGGCGCTCTCGGCCGGCGGCTCGATGGCCGAAGAGAGTGCGGGGGTGAGGAGGATCGCCGCGAGACCGAGAAGGGCGAGGCGGCGGGGTGCGAGGGTACGCTCCAACATCGGAAGTCCTTACCTTTCCCGGCCGCTCCAGTGGAGCGGCCGACGCGGACCTCCAGTCCGGGGGCCCTGATAGCGATGGTGCGGCAGGCCGCGGGGAGCGCGCCCCCGCGTGTCCTCCGCCCATTCCCGCCCCTCCCCGCGATTGACGCTTTCCTCCGCCTGCATTAGCCTCTCTCCAAACCATGAGCACGAGTCAGGAAGACCACCTCATCGGGCGGCTGGCGCTGCACTACAAGCTGATCACCCAGGATCAGCTCGCGGAAGCGACCCTCCAGCAGAGCCGCGAGGGGGGCCGGCGCAAGCTCGGCGAGATCCTCGTCGAGAGCGGCGTCATCCCGCAACGGCGTTTCGATCAGCTCCTGGTCGCCCAGAAGGAGTTCCTCGCCAAGCGCCAGGCGGCGGCCGTCCCGGAGCCGCGGGCCATCACCGTCCCCTCGCTCTCCGGCCCCGCCCCGGCGAGCGGCCGGCGGATCGACTTGGTCCTCGAGTACGCGGTGCAGCAGGGGGCGAGCGACATCCACGTCCACAGCGGCGCCCCCTTGCGGCTGCGCCGGCACGGCCGGATGATCGACGTCGATCCCACCCCCGTCGACCGGGAGACGGCGGAGCGGGCGATCCAGGAGATGCTCTCCCCCGAGCAGCAGGCGCTCCTCGCCGGGCACGGCCAGGTCGACCTCGCCTACACGGTGCCCGGGGTGGCCCGCTTCCGCGGCAACGTCTATCGCCAGCAGCGCGGCTGGGACGCGGTCTTCCGCGCCATCCCGCCCCAGCCGCCGAGCCTCGCCGACCTCGGGATGCCCACCTCGCTCGCCCGCTTCGCCAACTTCCACCAGGGGCTGGTGCTGATCACCGGCCCGGCCGGCTGCGGCAAATCCTCGACCTTGGCGGCGATGATCAACATCGTCAACGAGGACCGGCGGGACCACATCATCACGATCGAGGACCCGATCGAGGTCCTCCACCCGTCGAAGCGCTGCGTCGTCAACCAGCGCCAGGTGGGGCCGCACACCCAGTCCTTCGCCCGCGCCCTCCGCGCCGCCCTCCGCGAGGATCCGGACGTCATCGCGATCGGCGAGCTGCGCGACTTGGAAACCATTTCGCTCGCCTTGACCGCCGCCGAGACCGGGCACCTGGTGATGGCGACCCTCCACACCAACAACGCCATCCGCACGATCAACCGCATCCTCGGCGTCTTCCCGCCGTCGCAGCAGGACCAGATCCGCACCATGGTCTCGGAGTCGCTCCGCGCCATCATCTCGCAGCGCCTGATCCCGCGTGCCGACGGCCAGGGCCGGGTGCCGGCGCTCGAGATCCTGATCGCCAACAAGGCGGTGGGCAACCTGATCCGCGACAACAAGACCTTCCAGATCAAGTCGGTGCTGCAGACCGGCGGCACCCACGGCATGTGCCTCCTCGACGCCTCGCTCGCCGAGCTGGCCAAGAGCGGCGCCATCACCCGCGAGGAGGCGGCCCGGAACGCCGAGGACCCGGCCCGCTTCACGGGCACGCCCGCCGCCTCTCCCGGCGCCGTGGCCGTCCCCGCCTGAAGAAAGAGAGACTTGGAATGGCGCGCCTCCACGAGCTCTTCCTCCTGCTCCGCGACGGCGGCGGCTCCGACCTCCACCTGACCGCGACGCTCGCCCCGCGTATCCGGGTGCACGGCGAGCTCCACTCGGTCGAGAGCTGGCCGACCCTCTCCCACGAGGCGCTTTTAGATCTCCTGCACGAGATCACCTCGGAGGAGCAGTGGCGGGAGTACCGGAAGAGCGGCGACCTGGACTTCGCCTACGGTTTCGAAGGGGTGGCCCGCTTCCGCGCCAACTATCTGACCCAGGAGAACGGCGCCGCGGCGGTCTTCCGCATCATCCCCGAGACCATCGTCTCGCTGGAGAAGCTCAATCTCCCGAAGGCGATCGAGAGCCTCGCCCATTTGCAGCAGGGTCTCGTCCTCGTGACCGGTCCCACCGGCTCGGGGAAGTCGACGACCCTCGCCGCGATCATCGACAAGATCAACTCGACCTATCACAAGCACGTGGTGACGATCGAGGACCCGGTCGAGTTCGTGCACACCAACCGCACCTGCATCTTCTCGCAGCGCGAGGTGGGGACCGACACCGAGAGCTTCGGCGCGGCGCTCCGCGCCGCCATCCGCCAGGACGCGGACGTGGTGCTCGTGGGCGAGATGCGCGACCTGGAAACCATTTCGCTCGCCATCACCGCGGCCGAGATGGGAGCCCTCGTATTCGGCACCCTCCACACCAACGGCGCCGCCAACACGATCGATCGCCTGATCGACGCCTTTCCCGCCGAGGAGCAGTCGCAGGTGCGAACGACGCTCGCCGAGTCGCTCGCCGCCGTCGTCTCCCAGCTCCTCCTGCGCACCGCCGACGGCAACGGCCGCTTAGCCGTCAACGAGATCCTCTTGAAGTCCCCCGGCCTCCCCAACATCATCCGCGAAGGCAACACCCCCATGATCACCTCGATCATCCAGGGCGGCAAGGCCGTCGGCATGCAGTTGATGGACGACGCACTGCTGGCCCTGGTCGAGGACGGGAAGGTGACGGCGCGCGACGCTTATATGAAGGCGATCAACAAGCAGAAGTTCGAGGGGATGATGGAGGAGGGGTAGAGGACCGCGGGGCCTATTCGGCATACAGAACGACCCAAAGACCCACCAGCACGACGGCTACGCTCCAGAGGAAGAGGAGTGACCTCGCCATGAGTGAGGGCCACGAGCGCGCGGCGGGTGCCGACGATGCGATCACGAACACCGTCAGAGCGCCCATCGCGAGGAGCACGTCGAACCTTTCGAGCGCTACCAGACCCATGAATGGGGTGTTGGAATCGAACTGGTAGCGTACCAGAAGCCAAAACACCACCGGGCCGGTGATCGCAAGAAGCGCCGGAATCGTGAGGCGCATGGGGCCAAACCTGCTTCGCCAGGCGCGCCCCAATACAGCGCCGGCGGCGACGAGCAGAAGCACCGAGACCGCCCAGGCCAGCTCCCCAGCTTGCGCCTGCGAGGGAGAGGGGTGCCCGCGAAGATGAAGCGACGTGCTGACAGGGAGGAGAAGCTCGACCCCAGAATGCGTCAATGCCATGATCGCGCTCGTCAGGACGAGGATCGCGATCGCTCTCTGTGTCCATTGCCTATCCGCTGCCGCCATGCGTCCAATATACGACGAAGTACAGAGTGCGCCTACGGGCGGATCGGCTTCCTCTCGGAGACGAACGCTTACCGACGAAGACGAAGCCTTCGTCTCGGAGACAGAGCCTTACCGATCGAGATGAAGCGCTCGTCTCGGAGATGAAGCCTTACGGATCGATACGAAGCGCTCATCTCGGAGATGAAGCCTTGCGGATCGATACGAGGCGTTCATCTCGGCTACGAAGCACTCGTCTCGGATACGAAGCGTTACACTCGTTCCGTAAGCCTTCATCTCGGTACAGAGCTCACGGCGGCTAAACTTTCCTTCTCGTCACCGGCGAGTTGTCCCTGAAACCGAGAGCGGGCAGGATCAGCGCCGGAATCCCAACCCCACGAGGCCGTGCAGGGCGAAGTTCGGCACGTCCGCCGTACCGCCCGCGACCGGCACGACGGCGCGAGCCGCACTCACCTTCCCCTCGACGTCCCAGAACCAGCGGGCCCCGAGGTCGAAGCGGCGCTCGACGCCGGCCACCAGGGAGGGGCCGGTCCAGCGGTAGCGCTCCAGGTGCCGGCCGCGCACGGTGCTCTCGGCGTGGCCGAGCACCCCGCCCAGGCCGAGCCGCACGAGCCCGCCGCCCAGATTCCAGGCGCGGGCCACGGTGACCAGGTTGTAGCCGTGCGAGACCGAGAAGTCCTGCACCTCGGACGTGGGGTTCTTGAGGAACACCTTGTGGTGGATGGTCTCCAACTCCCAGGCGCCGCGAGGGTCCGGCCGGCCGACGCGGACGGCGTAGTAGAGGGGCCCCTCGAAAGGGCGCGTCTCGTAACGGGCGTGGATGCGGACGTCCGGGGAGCCGGCCTGGCGGACCGTCAGGTTCGAGTCCGCGTCGACCGCGCCTCCCAGGCTCGCCTGGAGCGTCCACTCCGGAGACGCGGCGAGGGGGGGGGAGAGGAGGAGGGCGAGACAGAAAATCCATAGATACTTCATACCCGGCGAGGGATGCACGCTTCGGGCCCGGAGCCCGGCTTCTCGGGCGCTGCCCAGAACATCTAGGCCCCCGGGCTTGACGCTCGCGGGGGGATGGTGGCAGAGTACTTACGTTAAAGCGCAGGGTTGCGGCTACGCCCTGGGCTCCCTCTAAATCCCCGCGGCCACGGCAGGCTCGCGGGACCGATCGACGTACGGCCCCGCTTTCCTCCTGCATGTCACAGCCATCCTCACCCAGGCCGGAAGCGAACGGGAAGTTCCTGCGGGTGGGCGAAGAGAAGCTCTTCGTCCGTGGCGTGACCTACGGCACGTTCCGCCCCGGAACCGACGGCGCGGAAGGCTACGACCCGGTCATGGCCGAGCGTGACTTCGCGGCGATGTCCGCGCACGGGATTAACGCCGTGCGCGTCTATACGGTCCCGCCCCGCTGGCTCCTCGACCTCGCCCTCGACCAGGGTCTCCGGGTGATGATCGGGCTTCCCTGGGAGCAGCACGTCGCGTTCCTCGAAAGCGCGGCGACCGCCGCCTCGATCGAAGACCGGGTACGGGCGGGCGTCCGCTCCTCGGACGGCCATCCCGCCGTGCTCGGCTACGCGATCGGCAACGAGATCCCGAGCTCGATCGTGCGCTGGTACGGGAGGCGGCGCATCGAGCGCTTTCTCCGGCGCCTCTACCGGGCGGCGAAGAGCGAGGACCCGGGCGGCCTCGTCACCTACGTCAACTATCCGTCGACGGAGTATCTCGACCTGCCGTTCCTCGACTTCGTCTGCTTCAACGTCTATCTCGAATCGCGCGAGACCCTCGATGCCTACGTCGGCCGGCTCCAGGTCCTCGCCGGGGACCGGCCGCTCGTCATGGCCGAGATCGGCCTGGACAGCCGGCGCAACGGCCTGGAGGCGCAGGCGGCGGCGCTCGACTGGCAGATCCGGGCGGTCTTCTCCGGTGGCTCCGCGGGGGCCTTCGCGTTCGCCTGGACCGACGAATGGCACCGCGGCGGCTTCGACATCGAGGATTGGGATTTCGGCCTGACCGACCGGCAGCGCCGCCCGAAACCGGCGCTCGCCGCCGTCCACCGTGCCTTTTCCGAGGTCCCGCTGCCTCCCGATCTCCCCTGGCCGCGGATCTCCGTCGTCGTCTGCAGTTGGAACGGAGAGCGCACGATCGGCAAATGCTGCTTTGGGCTCTCCCGCCTCGACTACCCCGACTACGAGGTCATCGTCGTCGACGACGGCTCGACGGACCGGACCGCGGAGATCGCCCGCGGCTTCGGCTTCCGCGTCCTCTCGACCGAGAACCGGGGCTTGAGCAGCGCCAGGAACACCGGGATGCGGGCGGCGACCGGCGAGATCGTCGCCTACACCGACGACGACGCGCCGCCCGATCCCCACTGGCTGACCTTCCTCGCCTGGGGCTTCCTGACCACCGAGCACGCGGCGATCGGCGGGCCCAACCTGGCGCCCCCCGGCGACGGCCTGATCGCCGATTGCGTGGCCCACGCGCCGGGCGGGCCGGTCCACGTGCTCCTCTCCGACCGGGTCGCCGAGCACGTGCCGGGCTGCAACATGGCCGTCCGCCGGCACTGCCTCGAAGCGATCGGCGGTTTCGATCCGCGCTACCGGACCGCTGGGGACGACGTCGACGTCTGCTGGCGGCTCCAGGAACGCGGCTGGAGCATCGGCTTCAGCCCCGCGGCGATGGTCTGGCACCACCGGCGCAATTCGCTCCGCGCCTACTGGAAGCAGCAGCAGGGCTATGGGAGGGCCGAGGCTCTCCTCGAACAGAAGTGGCCCGAGAAGTACAACTCGCTCGGCCACCTCACCTGGCAGGGCCGGATGTATGGCAACGGGATCGCCCGCGCGCTCACCTCCTGGCGCGGCCGGGTCTACCAGGGCCCCTTCGGCAGCGCGCCGTTCCAGTCGATCTATCACCCGGCGCCCGGGGTCATCGCCTCCCTCCCCTTGATGCCCGAGTGGTACGGCGTCATCCTGGCGCTTGCGGGGTTCTCGCTCCTCGGGCTCTCCTGGCCGCCTCTCGCCTGGTGCTTCGCCCTCCTGGCGGCGGCGGTCGTCGCGCCCCTCGCCCAGGCGCTGCGGAGCGCTGCCGAGGCGCGCTGGGCGAGCTCTTCCGCAAGCCGGGGGGCGCGCGCGGGCCGGTTCCTCCTGACGGCGTTCCTCCACCTCGTCCAGCCCCTGGCGCGCCTCTCCGGCCGCCTGCGTCATGGCCTGACCCCCTGGCGGCGCCGGGTGCCGGAGCTCGCGGGCATCCTTCCCGGCTCGGCGACGCTCTGGAGCGAAACCTGGCGCGCGCCCGAGGACTGGCTTGGGGAGATCCGCGAGACCACCGCGGCGACGGGTGCCGTCGTGCTCGCGGGGGGCGAGTTCGACCGCTGGGACTTCGAAGCGCGGGGGGGGATGCTCGGCTCGTCCCGGCTCCGCCTGGCGATCGAGGAGCACGGTGGCGGCCGGCAGCTCCTAAGGGTCCGTTCCTGGCCCAGGTTCTCCCGCCTCGGCCTCCTCCTCGTCGTCCTGCTCGGCCTGCTCGCCCTGGCGGCGGCGGACGACGGCGCCTGGGCCGCGGTGGTCACGCTCGCCGTTTGCGCGCTCCTCTTGACCTCTCAGATCTGGGTCGAGAGCGCGTCCGCCATGGCCGTCCTCCGCACGGCGGTGCGCAGGGTCGGGCAGGCCGCCGCCACGGGCGAGGCCCCGGGGAAACCGGCCCCGGAGGGTTTCCGGCCCCCCAAGGCGCTCGACGTCATGGGTCTGCCGGCGTCGGATTGAGGCCCCCGAGCATGGACGAGATCGAGTACCGCGTCTTTGAAGAGGGTGACCTGCCGGACCTCCTGCGGCTCTGGGAGGAGGCAGGCTGGGGCCATCTCTCGCCAGGGCAGTGGCGGGAGTGGTTCGTCGATGGGCCCGAGGGGCCGTGCCTGATTACCGTGGCCGTCGATCCGCGCGGCGAGGTCGTCGGGCAGGAGATCTTCGCCCCCTCGCGGGTCAGCGTGGCAGGCCGGGAGGTGCGCGCGCTCCGCTTCTCCGCCCCCATCTTGAGAAAGGAGCTCCGCGGCGAGTCGCTCCGCCGGGACGAGCACCCGATGGTCGGCCTCTACAAGGCGGCGGCGGCGGCCGCTGAGGAGCGCGGGTTCGAGATCGTCTACTCGCTGCCGGAATACGCCTGGCTCAAGATCCTCCGGCTCGCCCCCCGGTTCGGCATGCCGCCTTTCGACGAGACGGCCTTCGGCTGCGCCGAGCTCCCGCTCGCGGCGGCGGCCCTGGCCGGGCTCGCGCCCGCGGCGCGGAACGTCGAGGCGCGGCCCGTGGCCCGGTTCGGCCCGGAGTACGAGGAGCTCTGGCAGTCCGCCCGGGAGAGCTTCCCGATCGCCTGCGGGGTGGTGCGGGATAGCGCCTGGCTCACCTTTCGCAACTCGGGGCGGATCGCCCTCGAAGTCCGTGACACCGGAGACGGCAGCCTCGTCGGCTATTCGGCGACCAAGCGGCGGACGGGGCTTTTGGCCGACCTCCTCGCCCGCCGCCCCGAGCAGCTGAGCGCGGTCCTCGCGGCGACCGCGCTCTGGCTCGCGGCGGAGCACCGGCGGCACGAGCTTGGCGACGTCACCCATTTGAAGGCCATGCGCACGCCGGCCCTCGACCCGGCCCTCTCCGCGCTCGGCTTCGAGCCCGTCGACTACCGGTTCGCGTTCACCTGCAGCGCTCTCGGCTCGCCCGCCCGTCTCGCGAGCGTCCCGCCCGCGAACTGGTACGTCATGCCGGGGGATTGAAAAGGAGGACCGTTGGGGCTCGACTACAGGCTGGTACGAGAGGAGGACCTCCCTGGCGTTCAGCGTCTGTGGCAGGAGGAGACGAACTGGGGCGCGCTCGCCGAGGAGCTGTGGCAGCGCCTCGTGGTGGAGGCGCCTGAGTGGGGCCGGATCTCGGGCGCGGTCGCGACCGACGAGTCCGGCGCCATCGTCGGCCAGTTCGCCTTCGTGCCCTCCCTCGTCGCGGTCGCCGGCCGCGAGGTCCGCGCCTTCCGGCCCGGCGCCCCCATCGTCTCGCGGTCGCTCCGCTTCAAGAGCGTGAACCCGCTCCACCACCCCGCGGTCGCGATGTACAACTACGCCGTCAAGGCGCTCCGCGCGCGGGGGGACGGCCTGATCTACATGGTGCCCGACCCGCGCTGGGGCCGGCTCTTCAAGATGTTCCCGTTCCTCCGCTGCGGCAGCTTCCCGCTCTGGCAGCTCCCCCTGCCGCTCGCCCGGCCCCTGCCGTCCGGCGACGGGTACACCGCCGTGAGGCTCACCGCCTGGGACGACGAACGGATCGACCGCCTCTGGGACCGCGCCCGGCGGCTCTACGACTGCCTGGTCGTGCGCGACTCCCGTACCCTGCCGCGGAAGCTGGACGAGCCCGGCTATGAGGTGGTGGGAGTCGAGCGGGACGGCGAGCTCGTCGGCCTGGCGGCGGGGCGCCCGAAGGGGGACCGGCAGTGGCTCCTCTGCGACGCTCTGGCGGTCGATGCCGGGGAGGCGATGCGCGAGACCCTCCTCGCCGCCGTCAACCTGGCGCACGAAAGCGCGCTCCGCTCGCGCGCTGCCGCCGCTGGTACCGTAAAACCGATCCACAAGGTCGGTGTGCTGGCGACGCCGCTCATGGAGCCGGCCTTGCGGGCGCTCGGTTTCGCGCGCGATGCCTATGATTTTCCATTCGTCGTCCACGTGCTCGACCCCTCGCTCACCAAGCACGATATCGACCCGGCGCGCTGGTACGTGAGCGCCAACGACTGATGCCCAGGTATACGACGACGGTCGCGCACGAGCTCGGTAAGGCCGAAGCCCTGGCCCGGCTGCAAAGCGCAACGGCGCGGGCGCGGAATCTCGCCGATCTCCAGGGGGACTGGGAGGCCGAGACCTTCGACTTCTCCGTCCGCCTGCAGGGCCTCCAGATCGCGGCACGGATCACAGTCCTCGAAAATCGCTTGATCTTCGACGGCACCCTGCCCCTCCTCGCCCTGCCGTTCCGGAATTGGATTCCCCGCATGCTCAAGAAAGGCCTCGTGGAGCGGCCGGCCGAGAGCATCCCGAGGCCCGCGGGCAGCGAGGCCGCCGCCGCGCCAACGGTCCTCTTCCTCCACATCCCCAAGGCCGGCGGCCAGACTTTGGGCGAGATCGTCTACGCGCAGGCTCGGGACCAAGCGCGGGACGAAACGGCCCCCGACGACCTCCTCCTCCCGGGCGGGGTCGCCTACCTGACCTACGGCTTCCTCAAGGAGCGCCCCCTCGCGGTCCCCGAGCACGTCCTCCCCCTTTTGCGGCGGCAGGACCTGCGGGCCGTCATCGGACACTTCTGGTTCGGCCTCCACGAGCACGTCGCGCGGCCTTACCGATACATCACCGCGCTTCGCGACCCGGTCGAGCGCGTCCTCTCCCTCTACTACTACACCCGGCTCCACGATTCGACGAGCCTCGACGCCTTCCTCGCCGAGCCCCCGTTCCGCGAGGTCGACAACGATCAGACCCGCCGGATCGCCGGCGTCGACCCCGAGGTCGGCGAGTGCACGGAGGCGATGCTCCAGAAGGCGAAGGAGAACCTGCGGCGCTTCGCCGTCGCCGGCACCATCGAGCGCCTCGACGAGATGCTCGTGCTCTTCAAGCGGCGGCTCGGCTGGCAAGACCCGTTCGTCTACCAGCCGAGGAACGTCAACCCGGAGCGGCCTCCCGCGGCCTCCCTCCCACGGGCGACGATCGCGGCGATCCGCCAACGCAACGAGCTCGATTTCGAGCTCTGGCACTACGCGTCGCGGCTCATGGACGAGGCCCTCGCCGCCCATGATGACGCGGAGCTGGAGCCGGCGTGAGCAAACGGCTCCGCATCGTCGTCGGCGGCTACATCGGGCTCCTCCCGGCGGCGGGGGTGACCTGGGATTACGTCCAATATCCCGCCGGCTTCGCCGCGCTCGGCCACGACGTCTTTTATATTGAAGATACGCGGCTCTGGCCCATCTATCAGCCGGCGGGAAGCGATTGGGGGGACTGCTCGGCCACGGTGTCGCACCTCGCCGCGGTGATGGAGGCGTTCGGCTTTTCCGATCACTGGGCGTACCGGGACGAGGCATCGGGCCGCTCTTTCGGAGTTTCGGAGGAACGGCTCCGCGAGGTGTGCCGGTCGGCCGACCTCTTCGTCAACGTCTCGTGCTCGACCTTCCCGCGGGACGAATATCGCGCCATCCCCCTCCGCGCCCTGATCGATACGGACCCCATGTTCACCCAGGTCCAGTACCTCTCCCAGCAGATGTTCACTCCCGGGAGCCCCGGCCTCAAGGAGCTCGTCGACGCCCACACCCATCACTTTACGTTCGGCGAGAGCGCCGGGCGGCCGGGGTGCCTCATCCCCGACTGCGGGATCGCCTGGCGGCCAACCCGGCAGCCGATCCGGCTCGACCTCTGGCCGGCGGTCGAGCCGGTCCGCGACCGCGCCGGCGCCGCCTACTCGACGCTCATGAACTGGACCGCCGCCAAGCCGCTCGAACATGCCGGAACGACCTGGGGGCAGAAGGACGTCGAGCTCCGCCGGTTCTTCGCCCTGCCGTCGCTCGTCCCCGAGATCCCGCTCGCGATCGCGGTCGGGCAGACCGGCGGCGCCGGCGCACCGTTCCCGGCGGACGCGGCGCGGGCGGCGGGCTGGCGGGTGCTCGACCCTCAAACCTCCGCGCCGGATCGCGACGCCTATCAGGCGTTCATCGCCGGCTCGCGCGGCGAATTCTCGGTCGCCAAGGAGACCTATGTGAAGGCACGGACAGGCTGGTTCTCCTGCCGCTCGGCCTGCTACCTGGCGTCCGGCCGGCCGGTCGTCACCCAGGATACGGGATGGCCGGAGCACCTCCCGGAGGGGCGCGGGCTCCTCGCCTTCGATACACTCGCAGGCGCGGCCGACGCGCTCCGTAAAGTCGAAGCGGACCCCGCGGCGCACGCGCGAGCGGCGCGGGGGGTGGCGGAAGAGTTCTTCGACAGCCGGCGGGTCCTCGCCCGCCTGCTCGGTGAGATGGAAGTCTGAAAGGAGTCTCGATTGGCGGAAAGCATCGCGACGAAAGTGATGGCGGCGATCGTCCAGTCCCAGGGGATCGACCCCGGCCGGGTGACCCCGGGGACGACGTTCGAGGATCTCGACATGAGCTCGCTCGACGCGCTCGCGCTCATCAACGCTCTCGAGGAGCAGTTCGAGATCGCCATCCCGAACGAGGAGGCGATGGGTCTCCGCACCGTGGGGGAGACGATCGCGTGCGTTGAGAGGCTCCTGCCCGAGGCGGTCGGCCCGTGACACGCCGGGTCGCCATCACGGGGGTCGGCGCGATCACCCCCGTGGGCGAGGACGTCCCCCGCTTCTGGGCGAGCCTCCGGGCGGGCAGGAGCGGCATCGGCCCCCTCTCGACCGTGGACACCGGGCGGCTCCGATTCAAGAATGGCGCCGAGGTCTTAGGGTTCGACCCGTCGCCGCATTTCTCGGACAAGGAGGCTTCGTATCTCGACCGCTTCGCGCAGTTCGGCCTCATCGCCGCACGCGAGGCGCTCGCGATGGCGGCCGTCCCCTGGACGCCCCGGCTCCGGGACCGCGCCGCCGTCGTCACCGGCTCCTGCCTGGGCGGCAAGATCACGGAGGACGAGGTGTTCGCGGCGGTCTACGACGGCGGCGGGCGCCGGGTGCACCCCTTCGCCATCCCGCGGGCGATGGCGAACGCCGGGGCGAGCCAGATCGCGATCGAGCTCGGGTCGCGGGGCCCGACCTATACCGTCTCGACCGCCTGCGCCTCCGCCACCCATGCCATCGGCCAGGCCTTCTGGCTCGTCCGCTCGGGGGCCGCCGAGGTCGCGGTGACCGGCGGGAGCGAGGCGCCGTTCTGCCTCGGTCACCTGAAGAAATGGGAGGCGCTCCGAGTGGTGGCGCCGGACACCTGCCGGCCGTTCTCCCGCGACCGGCGGGGGATGATCCTCGGCGAGGGTGGCGCCATGCTGGTCCTGGAGCCGCTCGACGCGGCGCTCGCCCGGGGCGCGGCCGTCCTCGGCGAAGTGGTCGGGTTCGGCATGTCGGCCGACGCCCACCACGTCACCCAGCCCTCCGCCGAGGGGGCCGCGCTCGCCATCTCCGCAGCGCTCGCAGATGGCGGCCTGGCCCCCGAGCAGATCGGCTATGTCAACGCGCACGGCACCGGCACGACAGTCAACGATCCGATCGAGACCGCGGCGCTCCGGCTCGCCTTTCGCGCGCACGCCGAGCGCTTGGCGGTGAGCTCGACCAAGTCCATGCACGGGCACGCGCTCGGCGCCGCTGGCGCCATCGAGGCGGTGGCGACCGTCCTCGCCCTCCGGGACGGGGTCCTGCCACCGACGGCGAACTTCACCGAAGCCGATCCCCAATGCGACCTCGACTTCCTGCCGAACGAGGCGCGGCAGGCGGAGGTCGAGTACGCCCTCTCGAATTCGTTCGCCTTCGGCGGCCTGAACGGCGTGCTGGCCTTTAGGCGCTGGAGCGGTTAAAACGCGATTGACGGCAAGAAGAGAATGTCTTCCGAAGTAGAAACCCAGCTCTTCTATCCCCTGACCCCGGGCCAGGCTCTCCCCGGCGACTGGTTCCCGGGGAAGATCCCCGCGAACGTCGTCGCGGGTGAGAACACGGTGATCGATTCGTCGTTCTGCTTCAAACATTTCTATGCCAAGGCGCCGGTCGGTCTCCGGGTCGGGAGCCACGTCACCCTCTGGCGGACCTCGCTCGCCGCCGATGTCGGCGCCGTGATCGAGATCGGCGACTACTGTTATCTCGCCAACGCCTCGCTCGTCGCCTCCGAGCGCATTTCGATCGGCTCCCACGTCATGATCGCGGGCGGTGTCACCGTCGCCGATTCCGACTTCCATCCCGTCGGCCCGGCCGGCCGGATCGCGGACACCATCGCCCTCTCGGCCCGGGGCGACCGCGCCCGCCGGCCGCGGATCGAGGTCCGGCCGGTGGTGATCGAAGACGGCGTGTGGATCGGCTGGAACGCGACGATCCTGAAAGGCGTGCGGGTCGGAGAAGGCGCGGTCGTGGCGCCCGGGGCGCTCGTCAACCGGGACGTCCCGGCCGGCGCCCACGTCGCCGGCAACCCGGCCCGCCCGGTCACGGAGGAGGCGCCGTGAGCAGCGCGCCGTTCGTCGTCGAGCACGATTGGTATGGCCGTGGCATGCCGCCGAACGTCCGGATCGGGCGGGACGTGTACATCGACACCGCCTACGGTTTCGCGCCCTTCCGGTCGGAGCGGAACCCGGGCCTCGTGCTCGGCGACGCGTCCGGGGCCTACGACCGGGCCACGTTCGTCGTCGGCCCTCGCGGCTCGGTTTTGGTCGGCGAGTACACCTGCTTGAACGGCACAACGATCGTCGCCGACGACCGCGTGACGATCGGCGCCCACTGTCTCCTCGCCTGGGGATCGGTCCTCACCGATATCTGGATTGGTCCAGGCGCATCAACGGCGGCCCGGCGGGCGCTCCTCGAGGCCGGCGCCCACGACCCCGGCCGGCATCCGGGCGCGGTGGCGCCGCCGCGCCCGGTGACGCTCGAAGACAACGTCTGGCTCGGCTTCGACAGCGTCGTCCTCCCCGGCGTCACCGTCGGCCGGGGGGCGATCGTCGGCTGCAAGACGATCGTCACCGGGGACGTCGCGCCCTACGATGTCGTCGTCGGCGATCCCATGCGGGTCGTCCGCCGGCTCGACGCCGACGACACCCGGGAGGAGCGGGAGCAGGCGCTCCTCGAATGTTCGCGCCCGTGAGGAAACTGCGGATCGTCGTCCTCGGCTATATCATCCGGGGACCGCTCGGCGGCCTCGTCTGGCATCACCTCCAATACGTCACCGGCCTCCGGGCGCTCGGGCATGACGTGCTCTTCGTCGAGGACAGCGACGACGATCCCTCCTGCTACGATCCCTCCCGTCACGTCGTCGACAGCGACCCGTCCTTCGGGCTCCGGTTCGCCGCCGATGCCTTCAGGCGGGTGGGAGCGGGCGATCTCTGGGCCTATCACGACGCCCATACGGGCCGCTGGCTCGGGCCCGCCGCCGGCCGGGCGCGCGGGTTCTGCGAGAGCGCGGACCTGGTGCTCAACCTCTCGGGCGTCAACCCCCTCCGGGAGTGGCTGGCCGGAGCGCCCGCCCGCGCCCTGGTCGACACCGATCCCGCCTTCACCCAGATCCGCCACCTGTCAGACCCGGCGCTGCGCGAACACGCGCGCGGGCATACGGCGTTCTTCACCTTCGGCGAGAACTTCGGCCGGCCCGGGTGCTCAATCCCGGACGACGGGCTGCCCTGGATGCCGACGCGCCAACCGATCACGCTCGACGCGTGGGAAGTTACGACAGGACCGGAGTCCGGCCCCTTCACAACGGTCATGCAGTGGGACAGCTACGCGGCCCGCGAGCACGGCGGGCGCCGCTTCGGCATGAAATCCGCTTCGTTCGCGGCGTTCCTCGGTCTCCCGTCGGCGCGCCCCGAGACCTTCGAGATTGCGCTCGGCACCGCCGACGCCCCGCGCGACCTTCTCCGCGCGCACGGCTGGCGCATTCGCGATCCGCTCGTGCTGACGAAGGATGCCGCGAGCTACCAGCGCTACATCCGCTCGTCGAAGGGGGAGTGGAGCGTCGCCAAGCACGGCTACGTGGCGAGCCGGTCCGGCTGGTTCAGCGAACGGAGCGCCTCCTACTTGGCGAGCGGCCGTCCGGTCGCGGTGGAGAATACCGGCTTCACCGACTGGCTGGCGGCCGGCCTGGGGGTGGTTCCCTTCTCCACTCTTCAAGAGGCTGCGGATGCGATCGCTCGCATTTCCGGCGACTACAAACGACATTGCCGCGCGGCGCGGGAGATCGCGGCGGACTACTTCGACGCCGCGAAGGTGCTGCCCCTCCTCGTCGAGCGCGCGGAGGCCGGCGGATGACGGGGAGTCCGGGCGTTCCGGGAATCGCCATCGTCGATTGGAGTCATCTCTTGGAGGACTTCCTCGACAACATCGGCGTTACCTTCGAAGCGTTCCGCACCGAGATGACCGGCGGCTGGATGTTCGGTTATGTCGAGGCGCTCCGCTCCGCCGGCTGCCGGCCCGTGCTCTTCTGCGTCTCCGCCCGAGTCGCGGAGGTCAACCGATTCGAGCACGCGCCGACCGGCGCGACGATCTGCGTTCTTCCGGCACCGGAGAGCTACCGCCGCGCGCGCCTGCGAGTTCCCAACCCTTACGCCGCAAGCCTTCTCGAAGCGGCCGGCGAGCTGCGGGGACCACGCCGCTTGCGCGCCGCGTTTTTGAAGGAGCTCAGCCCCTATCTCGCCACACCGTTGCGATCGCTTTTCCGCGAGCTGCGCCGCTCCCGGTGCGAGGTGATCCTCTGTCAGGATTACGAGCATGCGCGGTTCGACGCCTGCGTGCTGGGCGGACGGCTGGCGGGCTTCCGAGTGTATGGGACGTTCCAGGGCGGCAACTGGCAGCTCAGCCGTTTCGAGCGCCCGCTCCGCCCGCTCGCTCTCCGCGCCTGCTCGGGGCTCGTCGTCGGCTCTTCCGTGGAGGCGGATCGCCTGCGCCGAAGGTACGGCGTTCCGGTCAGAAGGATCGCGCGCATCTTCAATCCCATCGACCTGCGGAGGTGGCCACCGGCCGACCGGGAGGCGGCGCGGCATTCTCTCGGGATTCCGCGCGCGGCCGGCGTCGTGGCCTGGCACGGCCGGGTCGATCTCCACCGCAAGGGGCTCGACGTCTTAGTCGCGGCATGGAGGGCGATTCGGCGCGCCCGGCCCGGCCGCGATCTTCGCCTCCTTCTCGTCGGCACCGGCCGCGACGCTCCGGCCCTCCGCGCACTCCTCGACAGCGATCTCGAAAGCGTCCATTGGGTGGACGAATATGTGAACGATCGCGAGGTGCTCCGCCGTCATCTCGCGGCGGCGGACGTCTATGCCTTCCCCTCGCGCAACGAGGGCTTCCCCGTGGCGCCGGTCGAGGCAATGGCCTGCGGCCTCCCCGTCGTCGCCGCCGACGCCCCCGGCGTCGTCGACATTCTTGGCATCGACGAGGCCGTAGGGACGGTCGTGCCCGCTGGCGATGCCGAGGCCTTCACGCAGGCGCTCGGGTCTCTACTGGACGACGGGTGCCTCCGCGCCGAGCTCGGCGCGCGGGGGCGGAAACGAGCGGAGGAGCGCTTCTCTCACGAGAGCGTGGGCCGGGAGCTGCGGGCTTTCCTCACCGGAGAAGGTACAGGAACACGATGACGAGCCATCGCAAGGTCTTCGGGCTCGGATTGAGCAAGACCGGCACCTCGAGCCTCGGGGAGGCGCTCGACCGGCTCGGCATCCGGACGATCCACTATCCGTCGGACGAATCGACTTTCGAGTGCCTGCGAAACGGTCGCTACCGGCTGCCGATCCTCGAGGAGTATCAGGGCGCCGTCGACATCCCCGTCGCGCCGTTTTTCGCCCAGCTCGACGCCGAGTATCCGGGGAGCCGCTTCGTGCTGACGATAAGAGATCCCCAGGCGTGGCTCCGGTCGGTCGCGCTCCACTGGGAGCTGATGATGGAGGGGTGGCACCGCTATCCCCATTTCCAGCGATTTCAGGAGTTTATCAGCGCCTGCGTGTATGGATCGATCGGGTTTTCCCGCGAGCGGTTCCTCTACGTCTACGAAACGCATCGAAGGAACGTAGAGCGCTATTTCGCGGATCGGCCAGGTGACCTGCTCGTGATCGACATCTGTGGCGGCGAGGGGTGGGAGGCGCTCTGCCCTTTCCTCGGCGTCGAGATCCCGGAGACCCCGTTCCCGCACGCCAACGAGTGGATGCACCAGCTCCTCACGGCGACTTCCGAGCTCGCGTCGGCCGTCCCACCGGGCGAGTCGATGGTGCTCGTCGACCAGGACGCCTTCGGCGCCGGCTTCGCCGCCGGCCGCAGGGCCGTCCCCTTCCCCGAGCGGGAAGGCCGGTACGGGGGGCCGCCGGCGGACGGCGCGGAGGCCGTCGCCGAGCTGGTCCGCCTCCGCGCCCCGGACGGAGCCCAAATCCGGTTCGTCGTCGTCGGCTGGCCGGCCTTCTGGTGGCTCAAATCCTACCCGGAGCTCCGCGCTCACCTCGCCGAACATTTCACCCGCGTGCTTGACAACGATCGCCTCCAGGTGTTCGCCGCGCGGCGGTGAGCCTGTACACGCCCCTACGGCTTCATGCCCGGCGGGTTGTCGTGGACCTCCGTGAGCTTCCGAGTCGTCCCGAGGTGGTTGTCGTCCAAGTAGGTCGCCTTGACGACGAACGGCACCTTGACGCCGTCCACGGTCCGGTAATCCGAGTAGTCCGTCTGCTCGGGATCGGCGCCGATGATCGTGGGGTTCAAGACGATCTGGCGCACGAGGAGACCGCTCTCGACGTCGAAGTAGAGGCTCTCGCGCCGCCCGTCCTTGGTGGCGCCGCGGACCACGTAGACCGCGCGGCCGTCGACCTCGTCCTTGCCGCCGACCCGCATCTTTTCGGCCTGCTCGCGCAGCTCGAGCTCCTTGTGGAGGTCGGCCTCGGCGGCCAGACGCCGCAGCTCCTGCGGGTTGAGCGGGCGCTGCTTGCCGTCCGGGGTCTCGACCGTCCCCGCGCTGCCGTCGAAGGTCTGGACGACCCGATCCGCCGCGGCGCCGATCGTCGCCT
>JAXDLD010000089.1:0-19204 GCA_034666805.1 Acidobacteriota bacterium | reverse complement strand
GTCGTAGAGCGGCGGCGCCCCCGGGAGAGTGGCGGCCTCGCTGCCATCCGGGCGACGGAGGGTCGTCACGTTCGGGTGGTCGCCGTCGCCCCAGGTGAGGGCGAACCAGCCGGACTTCTCGGAGACGACCGCCACGTTGGTGCCGGCCGCCGTGGCAAGCTTCTCCACCTGGGTATCTACCTGGCCACGGGCGTCCCCGTCGATCCGTACCCGGAGCACCTGGCGGTCGGTGGCGCCCAGGGGACCGGTCGAGTAGCCGGAGACGACCGCCCGGCCGTCCTCGGTCAGCGCGAGGAGGGAATCGAGCGCCCAGCCCTCGGGAGTGAGGGCACGGACCTCCCTGCCTTCGGCGTCGTGGAGGTAGAGCCGCCGCCAGCCGCTCTTCTCCGAGCTCCAGAGGAAGCGGCCATCCGGAAGAGGCCGGAAGTCGTTGTGAACGTTCACCCAGGTGGGGTGCTCCTCGGTCAGGAGAGGGGTGCAGCGGCCGTCCGTGGGCATGCAGCGCAGGAGGTCCAGGCGGGTCTGGTCGCGGTTCAGGCGCTGGATCCGGAGCTCCCGGCTATCCGGGGTCCAGGCGACCCGCGCGAGATACCCCTCCTCGTCGCCGGTCGTCATCCAGGTGGTCTCCCCGCCCGCCGTATCGACCACCCCGATCCGGACCCTCGGGTTGGGCTCGCCGGCCTTGGGGTACTTCTGCCAGAGGATCTTCGGGTACTTGGGGGAGTAGTCGACGATGGGGTAGACCTCGACCGGGCTCTCGTCGAACTGCACGTAGGCGATGCGTTTGCCGTCCGGGCTCCACCAGTAGGCGGTGGGGGCGCGGTTCCAGATCTCCTCGCCGTAGACCCAGTCGACGATGCCGTTTTGGGTGACGTCCTTCTTGCCCCCCTTGGTGAGCGCGATCTCGTGGCGGCTGGCGAGGTCGAGGACATGGAGGTCGGCGTCGCGCACGAAGGCGACCCGGTCCCCCTGAGGCGAGAGCTTGGGGTCTTCCGGCGCCGGGCGTCCCTCCTGGGTCTCGGTCAGGCGGGAGAGCTCGCGTCCTCCGAGCGAATAGAGGAAGAGGTCGTCCCCGGTGCTGACCAGGAGGGCATCCCCGCGCGGAGACCAGAAGTAGTCGGCGAGCGCGAAGGTCTCCTTGTCCTTCCATCGGCCCTTGAAATCGTTGGTGTGAAACAGGGGCTCGGCCTTGGCGGTCGCCGTATCGAGCGACCAGAGGGCGGTGCCGGTGGCGGTCTGCTCGTCCTTCCAGACGTAGGTGAGGTGCGTGCCGTCCGGCGACCAGGCGAGCTGGCTCGCCAGGTGGCCGTTGCCGCCGGGGGAGAAGATCGCGTCCATGCTGAGCGGGACGGGCTTCGCGGGCGGACCGGAGGCGGCGCTTCCTTCCATGGGCATGGCGGCGAGCAGACAGGCGGCGAGCGCGGGACGAAGGAGGCGAGAGGCGGTCATGAATCCTCCGGGTCGGTTCCGGGGAGTCTATCCGCTGGCGCGCCCGAAGCAATGCGGGAACTTTATCGGCCCCTTCGTCGTAAGGATAGTCGGACGAAGAAGGAGAGTGCCATGAGAAGGATTTTGACCGTCACCCTTTCCGCCGCCCTGGCCCTAACAGCCGCCGCGGTGTACGCCGACGCCCCCCAGACCCGCCTCGTGCACGAGTCCTTCCCCGTCCCCGCCGGCCAGACCCTGCGCCTCGCCAACCTGGCCGGCCGGGTCGACCTGGTGCCGGGACCGGGGCCCCAGGTCGTCGTCGAGGCCACGGTCCACGCCGAGGGGGACTCCGCCGCGGAGACCCAGAAGCTCCTGGCGGGCATGACGTGGGTGCGGAGCCACGACCGCAAGGGCCGGGAGGAGATGGCGCTCTCCTACCCCGTCGAGACCTACCGCGGGTTCCACTTCCCGCGGCGGAACGACGAACGGTCGGAGCTCCCGGAGTTCCTGAGCTTCCTGGTCGACGCCGGACACACCTCGACGATCTACCGGGGTGAGCGCATCCGCATCTACCCCCGGCGCCGGTCCGGCGTGCCGACCCTCTACGCCGACCTCCATATCTCCATACCGTCCGGCGCGGCGATCGCCGTGCACGACCTCCTGGGCGCGGTGCGGGGCGAGGACCTGACCGGCACGGTCGAGGTCGACACCGGGAGCGGCGACGTGCGCTTCGGCTCCTTCTCCGGCACCCTTAAGGTCGACACCGGCTCGGGCGACATCCGCCTCGGCGCGGCCAAGGGGGAGACCGCGCTCCACACCGGCTCGGGGGACATCACGGTCGGCAACCTCGTGGGCAATGGCCTCTTCGAGACCGGTTCCGGCGACGTCGTTCTCGACCAGGTCGCGGCGGGCAAGCTCACCCTGGACACCGGCTCGGGCAACGTGACGATCAAGGCGGGCACGGTGGCGAAGGTCGTGGCGAAGACCGGTTCGGGCGACGTCAAGCTGTCCAAGGTCGAGCTCGAGGAGCTGGTGGCGGACACCGGCTCCGGCAACGTGACTCTCCAGAGCTCGCTCGCCCAGGCCCGGCAGGTCAAGATCGGCACCGGCAGCGGCGACATCCGGATCGCCGCCGGGCCGCAGGCCACCTTCGACGTCGAATCCGACCAGGGGAGCGGCGACCTCCAGGTCGGCTACGCCGACGCGACTTTAAGGAAGCACGGCAACAAGGTCGTTGGCGCCCGCCGCGGCGACGGCCGTACCCACATCCACATCGAGACCGGGAGCGGGGACTGCTCGATCGTGCCCAAGGGCTAGACACGGCCTGCCCTTTGCATCGAAAATAAGGAATTCGAAAGGAGGGCTGATGACCAAGAAGACCTACAGGAAGCCGGTGTTGCGGCGACTCGGGCTGCTGCGCAAGATGACGCGCTTCAGCTTCGGTCCGCCGGTAGAGTAGCGGTCGGCAGGACTCCAGCCGTCCCTGCCTTCGAGCGGTCGGAGGGTGGGGGCGGCCCGAGCTTCGCTTCAATGAGTAGGAGCTAGAGCTGCCCGTAGTAGGCCGCTACCTCCGCGCGATAGCCGGCTTTCTCCAGCCAGGCTTCGACGACCGCCGGCTCCGCGGTCGGTGGGTCCTTCCAGAGAACCGCCAAGGCCCAGCAGACCTCGTCCTTCTGGCGCTGGGCGAAATCGCTCTTTCCCCCTTCTTCCAGAATCTTCGAGACCACCTTGAGAGTCTCCAGGAAGTCGAGCACCAGGCCGAGAAGGTCCTCCTCGGGAGTAGGGATGAGCTGTGAAGCGGATACGGCGGCCAGGAGCTGCCGCACCGCCATGCCGTGGGGTCTATAGCGGTTCGCCAATTCCGCGAGCTCCCTCTGCTTCTCGGCGTTACCCGCCCGGGCGGGCGGAATCGCCTTCAAGGCCCGGTTGACGAAGTCCATTCGTTGCCGGACGAGGAGGCCGTTTTCGTTCAGCTTGAGTAACCGGATCGTCTCCTGGACCTTCTGCTCGGGGGTGCTGCCAGCGGTCAGGGCCGACTTCGGGCGGACTCGGTAGAGGTCGTCCTTGAGATTGATCTCCATCCATTCCTCGATGGGATCGGCGGCCGGATCGACGAGGAGGCAGGGCTCCTGCCCGAGTTGTGCCCTCGCCTCGTAGGCCAGGGGGGCGACTCCGGGAGTGAGCGGGAACCGGCTTTTCTTGTGCACCCGGTTGCAGGTGCTGCAGCTCAAAAGGTAGTTGGTGAAGTCGTAGGCCAGCCACCAGTAGATCGACTTCGGCCGGAAGTGCTCGACGTCTCCGCGGTCGTTGGCCGGCAGGTCGCATTGGCAGTAGGCGCAGGCGCGCCCATGGTAAGAGTAGAGGGCGCCCCGCACGTCGGGTTCGTTCCAGTGGTCCAGGAACTTGAGCGCGGCTTTCGCGTCCTGGCTCCGGGCCTTGACGTGCTGGTCGGCCAGGAGGCGGCCCTTCTCCGTAGGGACGGAGAGAGTCGGCAGGAGGACGCCCGGCCGGCGGAGGTTTCTCATCGTCAGGAGGCGGGGTCGAGGAGTTTCTCGCGCAGGGTCCGGATCTCGTCGAGCTCCTCTTTCGCCTGCTCTTCGCTCTTGTCTTTCGATTGGAGCATGTAGAGGGGGAGGTCAGGGTCGGTCCCCTCTGCGAGCTTCTCGTCCAGGACCGTGCTCTGCGGCGGAGTGTTCATCAGCCAGTCGTAGACCTGGTCGGTCGAGAAGGCGAAGATCTGCCGGTCGAGGGTCTTGATCCCACCTTCGCTCGCCCGGTCGAGCATGACGATTTCGGCCCGGTCGAAGCTCGACAGGACGAGCGGAGAATGCGTGGTGACGATGAACTGCACCTTGGGGAGCGCCTCACGCAAGCGGGGAATCAGGGAGCGCTGGAGGCTCGGATGGAGATGAAGATCGATTTCATCGATGAGGACGATGCCGGTGATGTTCGCCGGGTCGGAGCTCGCCGTCTCTTCCGGAAGGGCCGTCTGGTGCCAGGCGGCGCAGAGGTCGGCCAGCCAGGCGACGGTCGAGCGGAAGCCGTCCGGGAGGTCGATCGTCTCGACGTCGACGTCACCCTGGTGGAAGAGGAGGCGATCGCTGCTCGGCGCCAATCCAGGAGCGAGGTCGCCGGCGAGGACTTTTCCGAGGAGCGCCTTCAAGGTCTTCTGGGTGGGCGCCGTCGCGGCGCCGCCGTCGAGAAGGACGTCAACGCTCGCGACCTGGCTCAAGGGATCGAACAGGGTCATCTGCCGGCGGACGTGCAAGCTTCTGTCGGAATGGCGGGAGTCCTGAAAATCCGAAAGGTTGCGGGTCGCGCCGTACGACACCAGGACCTGCTTCTCCAGGCGCTGCCAGACATCCAGCATTGAAGTGTAGTCGGGGTGAGAGTTGAGCTTGCCACGATCGATCCCCTGCTCGGAAAGCGCGAGGTAGAGCGTCCGCTTCTGGCCGCCGTCCCTGACGATCGCTGTGAGCTCGGAACCGAGGCGTTGGCTTCCTACCCGCCGGAGAAAACGCAGGAGGCGATCCCCGCCTAGCTGTGGAACCAGCTTCTCCCCGAGGAGGAGCATGGCGAGGGCCTGAAGGATCGAGCTCTTGCCGGCGCCGTTGATGCCGGCGATGCAGGCCCAGCGGCCGGGGAGGGAAGAAGGCTCGGAGAAGTCGACCTCCAGGTGCTCGATGTTCTTGAAGTTGCGGATAGTGAGCTTCTCGACGACGAGGCCAGCCTCCTCTTCGGACTTGTCCTCGGCAGGAAGGAGCGCGGCAAGCTCGTGGAGGTCCGAGAAGGTCTTTTCGAACCGCTGTGCGGCCCGGATGGGAGCGGCGTCCCGAGAACGTAGGAGTTGCAGCTCCAGGGGCGGGTTGTTAGCGAGGCCCTGGACGTAGAAGAAGCCGGCGGCCAGCGCGGCGGCCGCATTCTCGACCTGCACTTTCGGGTAGATCTCCGGGGTGACGATCCAGATTAGGCGATCGAGAGGCATCAATTTGAACAGGGTGGGATCCAGAGGATTGAGCAGGACTAGATCTCGACGTGCCGATTGCAACTCCTCGCGGATCGCTGCACCTTGGCCAACTGTGGGGCAAAGCGCGGCGTGTTCTGTCGTGTTGAGGATCAAAGAGTCCGCGGGGGCCTGCACGACCCGGTTGAGCCGTTCGGAAAGGCTAGTGCGAAGCTCGGAGATCTCCTTAAGCGAAGCGTGAAGCGGCTCGCGGAAGAGCTTGATGCCCGCAGGTTCCAAGAGTTCTGAGGAAATATAAGAAAGCACGCTACCGGGCCAGCCTAGTGCAGCCAAGGGCTTTCGGTATGCGATCGCCAACCCGGTCTCGAAGAGGAGGGAGTTGGGGCTGGTTTTCTCGCTAGGCAAGACGACGAGAACCCGATCTGCAGCAGAGATTCCGGGTAGAAGGATGTCCTCCAGGAGGTCCCCTGTCTGACGGCTCGGGTCAGGAAGCAGGATGCGTACACCTCGAGGTGGTCGCCGCTCAAGAGCCTGGAGCGCGAACTTCGCCTCGCTGTCTTCGCGGTCCCAGATTACGAAGATGGTTTCGGTTTTCTCGGCCACGGTGGGACCATCCTACCTGGATGCCGGAACATGCCGCAAACCGGGTGCTCCTCCGGTGAAGCGCCCTCCGCTACATCTTGCTGTAGTTCGGCCCCCCGCCGCCCTCTGGGGGAACCCAGGTGATGATGGCGTAGGGGTCCATGATGTCGCAGGTCTTGCAGTGGACGCAGTTGCTGGCATTGATCTGCAGCCGCTGTCCGGTGGGGGAGGCGGGGTCGGCTACCATCTCGTAGACGGCGGCGGGACAGAAGCGCTGGCAGGGGTTCTGATACTGCACCGCGCACTGGTAGATACAGATGTCGGTGTCGGCGACTTTCAAGTGTACCGGCTGGTCCTCTTCGTGGGCGGTGCCGGAGTTGTAGACGTCGGCCAGGCGGTCGAAGGTCAGCTTGTTGTCGTAGACGACCGGCGCGGCGGGGTGGAAGCGGGCGCCCTCCGGGGTGTTCAAGGGGACCATCCGCTCGTGGCCGGGCGCGGTCGAGAGGCGGTCGAAGAGCCCGAAGCCGCGGCCGCCGGTGACCAGGCCGATCCCGGCCTGGACGAGGCCGGCGAGCGTGCCGTGGTCGAAGGCCTGGTGGAAGTTCCGCACCTCGTACATCTCTTCCTTGATCCAGCTCGAATCGACCTTCCCCTCGTAGGAGGCGAGGCTCGCCGCCGTGATTCCGCCTGCCTGGAGCGACTCGAAGATCGTCTCGGCGGCGAGCATGCCGGACTTCATGGCGAGATGGATACCTTTGAGGCGCTGGCCGTTCAGCATCCCGGCCGAGTCGCCGACGATGAGGAAGCCGTCGCCCGAGAGGCGCGGCAGCGACCACCAGCCCCCTTCGGGGAGCGCCTTGGCGCCGTAGAAGGCCATCTTGCCGCCTTCTAAGAGCTTGGCGATCTCCGGATGGGTCTTGAAGCGCTGGAACTCCAGGTGGGGATCGAGGTAGGGATTCTTGTAGTCGAGGCCGACGACCAGGCCGACGATGAGCTGGTCGCCCCCCATCCCATAGAGGAAGCCGCCGCCGAAGGTCTCTCCCAGGGGCCAGCCCAGGGTGTGGATCACCTGGCCCGGCGCGATGCGGCCGGCGGGGAGGTCCCAGATCTCCTTCAAGCCGAGGGCGTAGACCTGCGGGTTCTTGCCCGCCCAGAGGTCGAGCTTGTCGTTGAGCGCCTTGACCAGGGTGCCGCGCGGTCCCTCGCCCAGGACGACCACCTGGCTCCGGATATCCACCCCCGGCTCGTAGTTGGCCTTCCTGCGGCCGTCGTGCCCCACCCCCTTGTCGCCGGTGCGGACGCCGACCACCCGGCCGTTCTCGACCAGCGCCTCGGCGGCGGGGAACTCGAAGAAGTGGTCGACGCCCAGGGCCTCGACCTTGGGGGCCAGCCAGCGCAGGAGCTTGCCGAGCGAGGCCACGTAGTTGCCGTCGTTCTCGAGCGGCGGGGGGATGGGGAGGGAGACGGAGCGCTTCTCGGTCAGCCAGAGGAGCTTCTCCAGGTCGTGCTCGACCTGGCCCTCGAACGGCGCCTGCTGCCACTCGTCCGGGAGCAGCTCGCGGAGGGCCCGGGGGTCGACCACGGCACCCGAGAGGGCATGGCTCGACACCTCCTTGCCCTTCTCCAGGACGCCGATCGAGACCTCGATCTTCTTCGCCCCCGATGTCTCCGGACTTGCGTTGTGATCCCGGAGGAGGCGTGCCAGGTGGTACGCCCCGGCGAGGCTCGCCGGTCCGGCGCCCACGAAGAGGACGTCGATGTCCAGGGTTTCGCGCTGCTCTTCATTCATGTGGCTTCGCCTCTCCCAAAATTCGCCGGATGCTACCACGAGGAGGGCGGGGGGATGTCCCGTATACTTCCCCGCTGCACCGAGGAGAGCCGAGACCCTTGCCCCCACCCACCCGCGCCACCTTAGTCGCCACCCTGACCGCGGCCCCTTCCGCGCCGGGGCGACTGCCCGACCTTGCCGGGGCGGACTGGCTGGAGGTGCGGGCGGACCTCGTGGGCGACCTCGATCCGGCTCCCTTGCGGGGAGCTTTCGCGGGGAAGCTCCTCTACACCCTGCGGAGCCGCGCCGAGGGGGGGCAGTTCGAGGGCTCGGTCGAGCGGCGGCGGCGGCGGATCGTCGAGGCGGCCGAGCGCTACGACCTGGTCGACTTGGAGTGCGAGCGCGACCTCTCCCCCGAGGTGCTCGCGGCGGTGGCGCCGGAGCGGCGGATCCTCTCCTGGCACGGCGGGGCCGTGGGCCTCCACGGCTTGAAGTCGCGCTTCGAGAAGATGGCGGAGCACGAGGCTCTTCTCTACAAGATGGTCCCGGCGGCGGCCCAGGCAGGGGAGGAGCTCGCTCCCCTCCTCCTGCTCCACCAGATGAAGCGCCCGGACCTGGCCGCCTTCGCCTCCGGCCCCTCCGGCGCCTGGACCCGGCTCGTCGCCCCCCGCCTGGGGGCGCCGGTCGTCTACGCCGCGGCCTCGGAGGTGCCGGGGGCGCCGGGGCAGATCTCCCTCGCCCGCCTGCTGGGCGACTACGGCCTTCCCGACCTCCATCCGGTCGAGGTGCTCTTCGGCATCGTCGGCCTGCCCGTCTCCCACTCGCTCTCGCCCCGGCTCCACAACGGCGCCTACCGGGCGCTCGGCATCCCCGCCCTCTACCTCCCCTTCCACGCCCCCACCTTCGGCGAATTCTGGCTGGAGGTGGTCGAGAGCGGCATTACCGAGATACTCGGGATGCCGCTCCGCGGCCTCTCGGTCACCGCGCCCTACAAGGAGGCCGCCCTGGCGGTCGCCGGGGCCGAGAGCCCGCGCGCATCGCGGATCGGCGCCGCCAACACCCTGGTCTGGAACCAGGGGGTCTGGGAGGCCGAGTCGACCGATCCCGAGGGGGTGGTCCTGCCGCTCACGGCGCGCGGCATCGATCCTGCCGGGCTCGCCGCGGCGGTGGTGGGCGCGGGCGGGGCCGGACGCTCCTCGGCGGTGGGCCTCGAAGTGGCGGGCGCCCGGGTGACCCTCTTCAACCGCGGCGCCGAGCGCGGCGAGCGGGCGGCCGAGGCCCTGAAGCTCCCCTACCTCCCCCTGGGACAGCTCGACCCGGCGGCCTTCGACGTCCTCGTCAACGCCACCTCCCTGGGCCGCGAACCCGCGGGGCCGCTCCCCTTCCCGGTCGACGGCGTGCGGCCGGGGAGCGTCGTGATCGACCTCGTCTACGACGCCGCCCGCCCCGGTCCGACCCGGCTCCTGGCGGCGGCCGCGGCCCGCGGGGCGGTGGCGATCGACGGCCGCGAGGTCCTCCTCTCCCAGGCCCTCGGACAGTTCCGGATGATGACCGGCCGCGAGATGCCGGCCGACCTCGCGCGCCGGCTCCTCGGGCTCCCGTCGCTTCCCGAGTAAGTCCCGTCAGCGCGGTTCTTGCATCCTTAAAGGGGAACGCTGTACCCGAGCGCTCGCCGCGCTTTGACAGCTCGTTTCCAGAACGCATAAGATTTTATCCCGGGAGGTGCGCGAGATGCCGGTAGACCTGGCCCGTCGGGCGGATCCGAGCCACCGTTTCGTCGTTCGCCGCTTGAGTGTCGACCGCGGCACCGACAACTTCGCCGAGGATGTCCGGCGTGGGCTCTCCGCGGCGCCCAAGTTCCTCCTTCCCAAGTACCTCTACGACGAGTTGGGCTCGCGGCTCTTCGCCGCCATCTGCGCCCTCCCCGAGTACTACCTGGCGCGGGTCGAGAGCGAGATTCTCGCCGCTCACGCCAAAGACATCCTGGCGCTCGTCAAGGGACCGCTCCGGCTCCTGGAGCTCGGCAGCGGCGACGCCGAGAAGACGCCGCTCCTGATCGCGGAGCTTCTGGAGCGCCAGGGCGACCTTCACTACCTGCCGATCGACATCTCGGCGAGCGCGGTCGAGGCGAGCGCCGAGCGGCTCCTCCTCGCCTATCCGGACCTCCGGATCACCGCCTTCGCCGCCGACTACCAGTCGGGCTTAGCGGCGATCTCCCGACTGCCCGCCCCCCGCGCGGATACCGAGCACACCCTCGCCCTCTTCCTGGGAACGACCCTGGGGAACCTGGAGCCCCCTGAGCAGCGCGGCCTCCTCCGCGACCTTCGGGCGGTGCTGCGGCCGGGGGACGGGCTCCTCCTCGGGGTCGACTTGAAGAAGCCGGCGCGGCTCCTCCTTCCGGCCTACGACGACCCCCTGGGGGTGACCGCCGCCTTCAACCTGAACCTCCTGGCGCGGATCAACCGCGAGTTGGGCGGGGCGTTCGACCTCCGCCGCTTCCAGCACCGCGCGATCTACGACCCCGGCCGGGGGCGGATCGAGATGCGGATCGAGAGCCGGGAGGCGCAGACGGTGCCGATCCGGGGCCTCGCGATCGAGGTCGCCTTCGACCCAGGGGAGACGATTCACACCGAGAGCTCCTACCGCTTCGACCGCGAGCAGATCGCCGCCCTGGCCCAGGCGACCGGCTTCGCATTGAAGCGAGAGTGGACCGATCCCGGCCGGCGCTTCGGCGTCTATCTGCTGGAGCCGGTTTTGACAAGGGGAAAGCCGAGCGAATAGGATCTCCCGTCTGCGGGGCCGGTGTAGCTCAGCGGTAGAGCGCCTGACTGTGGATCAGGAGGTCGCGGGTTCGACACCCGCCGCCGGTGCCATTCGATTCCCGAACCCGCCCGCTGGTAACGTAGACCAGGGATACGTAGAGGAGCCTTGCGATGCCGGAGACCGTGGAGCCGCGCCTGTCGCGCGGGCTGCGCGACCTGCTCCCCGAGCAGATGCTGCCGCGTCAGTGGATGATCGACACCGTCCGGGGCGTCTACGAGCTCTACGGCTTCGTGCCCCTCTCCACCCCCGCCATCGAGTACCTGGACGTCCTCCGCGGCTCCTCGGCCGGCGCCGAGGCCCAGCAGTCGATCTTCACCGTTTCGAACCCGGAGGAGGAGGCGCTCGGCCTGCGCTTCGACTTGACCGTGCCGCTCGCCCGGGTGGTGGCGCAGTACAGAGACCTCCCGCGCCCCTTCCGCCGCTACCAGGTCTCGCCGGTCTGGCGTGCCGACAAGCCGGGCCCGGGCCGCTTCCGCGAGTTCACCCAGTTCGACCTCGACTCCGTGGGCACCGAGTCCGAGATCGCCGACACCGAGATCATCGCCGGGATGTGCGACTCGCTCGCGGCCTTGAAGGTCGGCTACAAGGTCCGCTTCTCCTCCCGCGGCATCCTCAACCTCCTCCTGGCCTACGCCGATCTCGCCCCCGAGCGCGGGGTGGACGTCTTCCGGGTGCTCGACAAGCTCGACAAGGTGGGGTTGGACAAGATCAAGCTCGAGCTGACGAAAGGGTACTATGATGCCTCGGGCGACTTCATTCCCGGCCTGGGGCTGGCGACCGACCAGGTGGAGAAGATCGAGCGCTTCCTCGGCATCCGTTCGGACGACCGGCGCGAGGTCGTCGCCCAGCTTCGCGACATCTTCGGTTCGTTGCCGGAGGCCGACCGGGAGATCGGCACCGTCGAGGCGATCTCCAACCACCTCTACGCCCTGGGCTACGGCGACGAGCCGGTCGCCCTCGATCTCTCGATCGCCCGCGGCCTCGCCTACTACACCGGCCCGGTCTTCGAGGCCATGCTCCTGGACGCGCCGCAGTTCGGCTCGGTCTTCGGCGGCGGCCGCTACGACGGCCTCGTGCTCCGCTTCCTGGGCGAGAAAGTGCCGGCGACCGGCGCCTCTATGGGCGTCGACCGCCTGCTCGCCGCCCTCGTCCACCTCGGGCGGGCCGGGCAGCAGAAGGCGACGGCCAAGGTGCTGGTGACGAACATGGACCCCGCCTTGAAAGAGGAGTACCTCGCCATCACCTTCGAGCTCCGCCGGGCGGGTATCCCCGCTGAGATGTACCTGGGGCTCGAAAAGGGGATCGGCAAGCAGATCAAGTACGCCGACGGCACCGGTATCCCCTTGGTTCTCCTCCTGGGTTCGACCGAGAAGGAGCGCGGGGTGGTGACCTTGAAGGACATGGAGATGGGCCGCCGCCGCGCCCAGAAGCTCGACAAGCGCCAGGAGTGGCTGGAGGAGCGGCCGGGCCAGCGCGAGGTGCCGCGCGCCCAGCTGGTTTCCGGGGTGAAGGATCTCCTCGGGCAGATCGAAGGAGGCGGAAAATGAGCGACCCTGCCCATCGCATCGTCCATCTGGGCAGAAACGCATTGAGTCTCGCCGACCTCGCCGGTATCGCGCGCGACCCCAGAATCAAAGTGGAGTGCGAACCCGAGGCGTTTGCCCGGGTCGCTACGGGTTGGGCTCAGATTCAGAGCATCGTCGACGATTACAAGAAAGACTTCGAGAGGCTTGATCACGAGGAGGACGTTCAGCCTGCGTTGGAGTATGGGGTGACGACCGGCTTCGGGGAGTTCAAGGACATTCCTGTAGCCCCTGATGAACTTGAACAGCTCCAGCGCAACATCCTGCTCAGCCATTCGGTCGGAGTCGGAGAGAACGCGGATCGTGACGATCCCTCCAATTACTTCGCTGCCGAGGTAGTGCGGGCGGCCCTGGTAATTCGGCTGAACGCTTTCCTCAAGGGCTATTCAGGAGTTCGCCTTGAGCTTGTCCGGGCGGTCGCTGCGATGCTCAATCAAGGGATTGTACCGCTGGTCCCGCTGCGCGGTTCGGTGGGATCGAGCGGCGATCTCTGCCCACTCTCTCACCTTTTCGTTGTGCTGCTGGGGCAAGGACAGTACCGCCTGGTGGCGGAGCCACGAGATCTCGCGCATCACTCCTGGAGCTTGCACGAAGCCTCGCGACTCGAGATGGATCTGGGGATGAAACCGCCGCAGCCCAGTTATAAAGAGGGTTTGGCGCTGACCAACGGCGCTACCTTCTCGGCGGCACTCCTCGCTCTGGCGGTCTACGATGGCGAAGCGGTGGCCAATACCTCCGACATCGCGGCGGCCCTCTCGCTTGAGGCCGTTTGCGGCTGCGCCCGCGCGCTTGACCCACGAGTCCATGAGGCGCGTAGCCACGCAGGCCAGATCGACAGCGCTGCAAACATCCGTTCTCTTGTCGAGGGGAGTCGCCTAATGGAGCGTGCGGGCGCGGTCCAGGACGTCTACTCCCTGCGTTGCGCGCCGCAGGTCCATGGCGCCGCGCGCGATGCTCTCGCGTATGCGCGGATGGTTGTGGAGACGGAAATCGAGGCAGCCACCGACAACCCACTCTTCTTTCCGGGGGATGAGAGTGAGCCCTGGGATCGCCAGTTCCAAGGTAACGAGGGCTACAGCCTGAAGCACCGCCTGTCCTACTCGGCGGGAAACTTCCACGGCGAGCCGGTGGGAATGGCGGCAGACTTCCTCGCGATCGGCCTCGCTGAGCTCGCAAACATCTCTGAACGGCGCATCCAGATGCTGCTCGACTCTAACCATAACCGGAACCTGCCGGGGAACCTGATCCCATGGGGTGGTCTCAACTCTGGCTATATGATCGCCCAGTACTGCGCCGCCGGGATTGTCTCCGAAAACAAGGTTCTGTCCCATCCGGCCTCAGTCGACTCGATCCCGACCTCCGCCAACTCGGAGGACCATAATGCTATGGCGACGATCGCGGCCCGCAAGTTGCGGACGGTGCTGCACAACGTACAGGCGGTCCTGGCGATCGAACTCCTGGTGGCCGCCCAGGCGATCGAGTGGAGGGTGGCGATGGGCATCGATCCGCAACTCAAGGAGGGATCGGCCGGGGCTGAAGCGGAGCAGGACAACACGCGGCCGAAGCTCCGCGAGGACCGGGTCGGTATCTGGCTCCGGAAAAAGGCTGAGAAAGAGCGGCAGGACCGCGACTTTCGCGAGAGAACGGCCTCGCAGCACCGGCCGGAGATCGCCGCCAAGCTTGCGCCCGCCACCCGGCAGATTTACTTGAAGATCCGCGAGCTCGCACCGCCCCTGTGGACCGATGATCGTACCCTGGACGAGGATATCCGCCGGGTGCGCGAGGTGATCGAGGATGCCTCCCTGCTCCGCTCGTTGGACGGGGTGACCCTACGCCCAGTCCTGGCGCTCCGCTACCCGCGACCCTAGGAGCCTGTCGGGAACGTTCGTCGCGACTCGCTATGGAGCCAAAGAGGTCAACTATGTACCTGGAGATGCATCTGTCAAAGCGCTGTCGTGGCCCACAAGACGTCGCTAAAGCGCGAAACCTGGATTTTCCGACAGGCTCCTAGAGAGTTTTGAGGATCCCGCGCGAAAAGGCAAGCGCCAGCGCCTGCTGGATCCTCTCGACAATGAACGAGCTCTCGCGCAGCGAGAGCCCGGGCACAGCGCCGGCGATCCTCGCCCTGGATCGCTCCCGTATTTCCTCGAGGACTTCCATCCGGACGGCGCTCGCCTCGTCAGTCGACAGCTGCACGGGCTTGCCACCCGGCGGGAAGTAGTGCTGGGCCTTGCCACTCCCGAAGCCGACATCCGGATCGACCAAAGCGAGCTGCCTGCGGTCGATAAGGGTCAGGTCCTGGTAGTCGGAGGCCATCCGCTGTTTCTCCCGTACCTCGACGATGCTGCTTTCGTCACGGTACATCCGTTCAGCCATGTCTTCGCTGGTTGCGAAAGTATAGTACCCGGCGAAATAGCATGTCCCGGAGACGGCCTCGTCGGAATGAAGGAGCGGCAGAAAGTCGTCGCTGGAGGGGGGGCCCTCGGTCGGTCGGTATCCGACCGTCCGGAGGCATCTCGAAGCTCCATCCGCCCACTCGTCGCCGAGTGCGTCGAGAGCCTTCCCGGCGTTTCCCTCCGAGATCTGTCCCATGTAGACCCCATCCTGCAGCACCTGGTGGTGGATCGCTTTGATCACGGCGATCTGGGCGACCGTGGTGTATACCAGAAGAGCCGATTCGCGACCCTGTCGGGCGAGATTTTCGAGCGCCTTCTCGTGGATATAGATCCGGCGACCCGGAGCCGGCGGGCTCGGGAACCGCGGCTTGCAGGTCGCGTCTTCCCGTTCGAGCAGGGGGCTAGGGGGCGGCGGTTGCATCCGTGTTTCCATTTGTCCCATTGAGTAACCGCTGAAGCCCCTCCATATGCTGGGGAGCTCCAGCCTGCTCCCAAAGTGAATCCAGTTTATCACGGAGAAGGTGCGCATCCAGTCGTTCCGTCGAGAAGCGATTGAGATAGCAGCGCCTTGTGGGCTCGTAGATGCCGTGGAACGAGAGCCAGTCGTCGACCACGGCCATAGCCTCCAGGTTTTCCTCGGTCAACAGCAAACGGACCTCGAACCCAAGCTCGTGGTGGTGGCGTAAAGTTTGTGCCAGGTCAGAATTTTTGCCGGTCTTAGAATCTTTAGCGGGCTTAGAGGCAAATATCCGGCGCACCTTGCAGCCCTTCTTCCTCGCCAGCGTGTTCGCCTCTAGGAAATCTCTGCCATCCTTGGTGCGCCACCAATCCTTATCAGTGGAGGACCAGGGGCTCAAGCCGAGGAGTCCTTCGCCCTGTGGCGGCATCTGCGAGACCGCATTGGTCAGCACGTTGCAACTCCAGAAGTAGGTCTCGAACTGGCCAGCGCTGATCCTTTGCAAGTAGTGGTTGGCCTCCTCAATGACTCTTAGACGTTGAATGCGGATCGCGTCCCATTGGCGGCATTTTTCTTCCGCCCGTTGCGTGTTGACTAGCAGCTCTCTCAGCTTGCCCTGCAGGTCATGAATCTGGTCGCAGACATTGACTATCTCGAGGGTCGTGGCCAGGTTCTTGACTCGATCGTCGAGTGTATGGATGCTCTCTGCCAAGTGTTTTTTCACTTCGCTGAGGTCAACGCCTGCATGCACTTGTCCGTCGACGATTAGGCCGATTGCCGCCAGCAACAAAGTTATGGTCAGAGGATAAGGATTCTGCTCCCCCAACGTGAGGTGACAGATAATTTCGATGAGTGCTGAAAGGGTGGTCAGGGTGATGGTGACCGGATAGGTGTTCCATATGTTCATCGTACCTCCCAAAGACCGAGAGAACTCAAATGAGGAATTCTCCATGAATTACCGCATTATAGCACCATGTCGACCTCGCGTGGCCCGAGACGAGGCGGGACCGCAGAGCGATGCCGACTTGTTGGTAGACGTCGGGGCGAACACGAACCCCTGGTTCCTAGGAGACCTTGGACGAGCTTGAAGAGCTGCTCGGCCGCCGCGTACAGATCGTGACGGAGCGTGGGCTCGACGAGTTGCTTCACAACCGCGTGCTCGAATAGGCAGTCCTCCTGTGAAGGGCGACCGCGTTACGGCCGGCGGGGCCGCTGCTTGGCCGAGATCGACTTGATCACAAGCTTGCCGGGCTGAGCCGGATCGATCGGCTTCTCCGCGCTGGCGAGCGCCGCTGTTATGACGGCCTGGACCTCCGGGCGGTCCAACGTCTCCGGCGGATCGAGCCGGATGTGACGGGCCACGTTGCCGCTCCCCTGGAGCAGTTTCTGGGGATCGGGTACCTTGGTCCCCTGCAGAAAGCAGAGGCTGAAGTAGCGCGGGAAGACCGCGATCGAGAAGATGGCCTCCGACGCCCGCTCGGTCGGGCCGAAGCCGACGACCAGGGCGTTGTAGTTGTCGTAGACCATCTCGATCGCGCCCGGCAGACGCGCCCGCATCTTGGCGATCGCCGCCTCGGCCTCCCTGGCGATCTCCGGCGTGAACTTGGCGAGGAAACCGGCGAGCTGCTCCTCTGGGCTTTCATCTTTCATAGTGCTGATGATAATCCTAGATACTTCTCGCGCACGATCCGCAGATGATGCAACTCGTGCCCCGCGAGATGGAAGGCGAGGCCGCGGACCGAAGCGTCGTACCCGTTGACGTTGCCGCGCCGCAGCCAAACTTCCGGGGTGAAGGTGCGGAAGAGGGCGAGGGTGGACTCGCGAACGACGCGATACTCCGCCAGCAGATCGGCCCACGCCCGTGCCTCGAAGCCGGCAAACTGGACATACTCCTTCTCGTCGAACCCCGGGAGCGGCCGCGAGTCGTTGCGAGCCACGCAAAGCGCCCGGTACGCGAAGATTCGCTCGTCGTCCATCATGTGCCCGACCACCTGCTTCAGGGTCCACTTGCCGGGCGCGTAGATGAAGGTAGAGGCCAGCTCTTCGCCGAGCGGAGTGAGAAGGTCCAGCGTCTTCGGAAGCTGCGCGGCCAGGGCGGCGACGGCGTCTTCGCCTGCCACGTAGTCGATATCCGCCTTGGCATAGGGGCCGAACTCGCCGTCCTGGGGGCGGCCGGAGGGGGCGTGGGGCAGGGTTGTCATGCGAGGACGCTACCTTTTCGAGTGAGGCTTGTCGAGGGCGAAGTAGCCGCGTAGAGGCCGATCACCTGGCAGGAACCGCTGGAGTTCGTACTTCTGCGCTGGAACGCCCGGTTCCGGCCCTGGACGTGCCCTACGGGATCTGGATCTCGGTGCTTCCGGTTTGGATGGCCCTGCTTTTCATCTGGAATGCCCTGCTTCTGTTTTGGAACGCCGTGCTTCTGGTCTGGAACGCCCTGCTTCCGGTTTGGAATGCCGTGCTTCTAGTTTGGAACGCCCTGCTTCTGATTTAGATCTCCCTACTTCTGCCCAAAAGCTCCCTCATCTAAACTCCGCGCAACCCCATACAGATCCCGGATACGATCCCCAGACTGGCGGGGACGGCGCCACTCCGTCAAGGGCGCGGTCTTCAGCGCGGCGGAGCCCTCCACCCGCTGGCCTCTGTACCGAGACGGGCCTCCGCGGTCCGGCGCCCTTTCGGCTATCCTCTTCCACCATGCCCTGCCCACTCCTCGCCGACCTCTACCGCCCCGGCTAGAGCGTGGTGGCCGCCTCGCCCACTCCGTGGATCCGGTCGCTCCGGCCCGCCAGGCGGCAGGTGGACCCGTTCATCCCCATCGCGCAGTTCTGGGAGACCGAGCGCACGGCCGAAGGCCCTGACATCGCCGCCTTGACCCTCCTCCTCGCCGGGGCCGAGTGCCCGTTCACCTGCGTCTTCTGCGACCTCTGGCGTGAGACCCTGGACGGTGCTACGCCTCCGGGAGCGCTCCCGGCGCAGCTCCGCGCCGCGTTCGCCGCAGCCGGCCCCCTCCCCCGGCCCTGCGCCGTCAAGCTCTACAACGCCAGCAACTTCTTCGAGCCACGGGCGGTGCCGCCCGCGGACGAGGCGGAGATCCTCGCCCTCCTCGCCCCCTTCTCGCGGGTCACCGTGGAGTGCCATCCGCGGCTGGTTGGCAGCCGTTGCATCGGCTTCGCGGAGCGGCTCGCCGGCCGTCTGGAGGTGGCCATGGGGTTGGAGACCGTCCACGAGGAGGCCCTGGCCCGGCTGAACAAGGGGATGACCCCGGCCGACTTCGACCGCGCCGCCGAGATTCTTACGGACGCCGGCATCGGCCTCCGGGCGTTCGTGCTCGTGGGAGCCCCCTTCCTGCCGGCGGCGGAGAATGTCGAGTGGGCCGTGCGCTCCGCCGGCTACGCCTTCGACCGCGGCGCCGAGCGCGTCTCGCTCATCCCAGTGCGAGCGGGGAACGGGGCCATGGAGGCCCTGCTGGAAGCGGGGGAGTGGACGCCGCCAGATCTCGCACAGTTGGAGACGGCACTGGAGCTCTGCCTGGAGCTTGAGGGAGGGATCGTCACCGCCGATCTCTGGGATGCCCGGCGCTTCGCGAGCTGCCCGGACTGCGCCGAGGGGCGCCTCGCGCGGCTCGCCCGGATGAATGCGACCGGGCAGGCCGAACCGCGTTCGCCCTGCTCCCGGTGCGGCTGGGGCTAGGGCATGCCCGGGCTCCGCATCGCCATCGTGGGCTCGGGCTTCGCGGGGTCGATCCTCGCCCGGGTGCTCCACCGCCAGGGGCACGAGGTCACCCTCCTCGACCGCGGACGGCATCCGCGCTTCGCGCTCGGCGAGTCCTCGACCCCGCTCGCCGCCCTCTGCCTGGAGCGGCTGGCCGCGCGCTACGATCTTCCGGACCTCCATGATCTCGCCGCCTACGGCCGCTGGCGGCAGCGGCTGCCGGAGCTCCGGCGCGGCCTGAAGCGCGGCTTCACCTTCTACGCCCATCAGCCCGGCAAGCCTTTCTCGAACGGCCCGGCCAACGAGCACCGGCTGCTGGTGGCGGCCAGCCCCACCGAGGCGGTGGCCGACGCCCATTGGCTGCGGGCGGACGTCGATCATCACCTGGCGCGCCAGGCCGCCGGCGCCGGGGTTACGCTCCTGGAGGAGGCGGAAGTCGTTGCGGTCACGAGGGTTCCAAAGGGCTGGCATTTCGCGGGAAGGCACCAGGGG